>DASWKY010000117.1:0-9611 GCA_036396395.1 Bacteroidota bacterium
ATATATTCCGCCGACATAAGCCACTCCTCGATCGTTGCGGCTAATCCGCGCTTGAGCATGACGGGCTTCGAAGCCTTCCCAAGGTCTTTCAGGAATGTAAAATTCTGCATGTTGCGCGCCCCTACCTGCAGGACGTCCGCATATTTTTCCACCAGGTCAATTTGGCTTTTGTCCATCACCTCCGTAATGACGCACAATTTATATTCATCGCCTGCCGCGCGCAACAGCTTCAAGCCTTCCTCGCCCATGCCCTGAAACGAATACGGCGACGTGCGCGGCTTGAACGCTCCCCCGCGCAATACTTTCGCGCCGGATGCCGCGACGGCTTTCGCGATGGTAAAAATTTGTTGTTCGTTTTCTACCGAACACGGTCCTGCCATCACCACAACTTCGTTGCCCCCGATTTTCGCGGAGCCGAGGTTAATCACCGTCCCTTCGCTCTTGAATCCCCTGCTCGCGAGTTTATACGGCTCGGTAATGCGCACGACCTCTGCGACGCCGGGAAGCAGTTCGATTTGCCGGTGGTCGAAATCCGGCCGGACGCCGATGGCGCCCAGCACGGTTTGCTGTACGCCCGTCGAGCGATGGACGTCGAACCCGTGCTCGTGCAACACCTTAATAATGTGTTCGATTTCTTTTTCGTTTGCGCCTGGTACTGTTACGACAACCATAGGTAGTAATTCGTTATTGAGTGAATGATGATATGTTTATTGAGTTATTCGTACCGGTCGAGCTTAAATTTTTCCCCAAGATACAATTTGCGCGCTTCCGCGTCGTTGGCAAGAAACTTTGCCGTCCCCGCTTTTAAAATTTTCCCTTCGAACAATAAATACGAGCGGTCCGTAATGGAGAGCGTCTCGTGCACATTGTGGTCGGTAATGAGCACGCCGATATTGCTTTTCTTCAGCTCTCTCACAATACGCATAATGTCTTCGACGGCAATCGGGTCGATGCCGGCAAACGGCTCATCGAGAAGAATAAACTTCGGGTCGAGCGCCAGCGCCCGCGCAATCTCCGTGCGGCGGCGCTCGCCGCCAGAAAGCATGTACCCCTTACTCTTGACAAGGCTCGTCAGCCGGAAATCTTCGAGGAGTTTATTGCATTTCTCCTCCTGCGCAGCGCGTGGCAAGCCGCTTAGTTCTAATACCGCCATTATATTCTCCCTAACAGAAAGCCTGCGGAATACGGAGGCTTCCTGAGGGAGATACCCGATGCCGAGCCGTGCGCGTTTGTACATCGGCGTTGTAGTAATATCGGTATTGTCAAAAAAAACTTTTCCGCCCTCAGGCTTCACCATGCCTACAATCATGTAGAACGTCGTTGTCTTGCCGGCACCGTTGGGACCGAGCAACCCGACGATTTCCCCTTGTTTCACGTCAATACCGACCGAACTCACAACGGTGCGTTTCTTGTAACGCTTGACCAAGCCGTCCGCACGCAGTTGGCTTCCGTTCAACGTTGTATGAGTTTTATCAGCAGTCGTGCCAGTTTTTTTTCTGCTCAGTTTCATTGGAGAATGTTTAAATTCTGCCGCCTGGGCCTTTTCTCGATCCAGCGAAAGCCGTCGAGATTATAGCGGTGCTCACGGTTCATCATCATGTTTTCCGGATAGTATTCGCCCTGCACGCCGCCTACGACCGTGATGTCATTCACGATACCGTCGATAAAATCGATGCGGATGCGGTCGCCGCTTGCGCGGTTCGCGCCGTTCGGGCGGCTCTCGTCAAACACATAATACAGGCTAATGGCATTACGCACCGCTTCGATGCGTTCGAGTTTCTGGTTGGCAAAGTACATCGTCAGCTCGCGACCCGTCAGTTGGTCGAACCGGTTAACGTAAGCCGTATCGGCGCGCGAAACCGCCATCGCGCGTCCGCGCACATAGACGCTCCGCAGTTTCCGGTCTTCCATCGAAACGACCATCGAGTCTCCCATCACCTGATTTTCTCCGTACCACACGATGGGCTGGTGTTCCAAAATCATTTGGTCGCGCTTCGTGAAATATATCGCGCGCCCACTAGTTGCGCTCAAGTCCGACCGCGCAATCAAAACGCTATCGGTAGCAATGAACCGGTCTGAGGGAACCTTAAATGCTTCCATCAGCCTGCTGACGATAACGAGTGTATCCACCGTTCCGTCGTCCGTCGTGTCAATCTGTACTAGCCGTGGGTTCTTCGGCACAAGCGTATAGTGAATCTTGCCGAAGTGCACAAGCGAATCGCCATAAACCGTCATGGCTTGGTCGGGGTTTACCACGCGCACATTGCCGACCGCGATGGAGCGTTCGTCCTCTTCAAAGTACGTCAGCCGATCGCTGTAGGTTATCGATGCCGAGTCGACGACGACCACCTCCCCTGTAAAATGCGCCCGCTGTTCTTCGGAAAAATATTCCCCTGCGTTCGATGTCAGCGTCATAGAACCACGTTGCAACCTGACGCTCTTCTTCATCACAGCTCGCTTTTCATCGCCGTAATATATTCCTTCTGCGGCTCGTAATTCCGTGCTATCCCGCAACAGCCGTACATTGCCGAACAGCTCGGCTTTATTCTGTGTCATATACCGCAGAGCGCGGTCGCACCACAGTTTAATGACTTCACCCGCCGATGAGGTCTGCACCAAATGCACATTGCCGATTAATTCCCGCACCTCTTCACCGCCAATCGTCTTGCCCAAAAGCGAATCCGCCGTGCGCAGTTCGATTATTTTGTCCTGAGCATTTCCAAAGGAACACACAGAGAGAACGGCAATCACACGTATCAGAAACAGCGCATAAGGATATTTCGTCCCGTTCATGAGTCCTACTGGGGAACTGTTTCTCCGCTCACGCGGAAAATCCTATAGCTTCGCAAATGTTGGTCGGATTCAAACCCGAAGCCCTGCAAGCGTTCCTTCGGCGAGGTGATGCGGACAAACTCGGGCGTATAGATCAATTGTTTTCGGTTATCCCAGAATAATTGTTCTGTTCTCAGTTTCGTGCTGTCGGAAGAAACGACCAGCACATCGCCCGACGCGTCTAAATTTTTCGTGATGTCGTTGACCTTGCCTTCGTTCGCCGTGAGTACGGAACTTGTCTTCCCGTCCGTATCATAAAAATGCACGATAATGCCTTCGGTCATGTGCGTTTCTGCGGGCGATTGGAACACCCTGAGATACCCGGCGTAAATAACGGCTTTGACTCTGCCTGAATCCGATAAAACGATCTTGCTGTTCCAACTTTCCTGCTGAGGGATCGTTTGGCTGTCTAAACCGGGAAGGACTGTAGGTTTGA
The DNA here is from genome assembly GCA_036396395.1 of Bacteroidota bacterium. Lineage (GTDB taxonomy): Bacteria > Bacteroidota > Ignavibacteria > UBA10030 > UBA10030 > JAKEEG01. The sequence goes on from DASWKY010000117.1 coordinate 3,269, forward strand.
TCTTCTCTTCACACCCAGTCAGCGCAATAATGGAACTCAGAAACAGTACGTTCCTTATGAGCGGCCGACTCATCCCGCAGATTCTCCGCCGATACCCGTCTTGACCAAATCGTGGAGATGGAGAATTCCGACGGGATAGTTTTCGTCGTCCACAACGGGGAGCTGTGTGATATTATACTGTTCCATTTCTTCCAACGCGGCGACGGCAAGCAACCCGGTGCGAATCGTTTTGGGATTCTTCGTCATGGCTTGCACGGTTGTCACGTTCGAAACATCTTTCGTACGCTGAAGCAGTCGGCGGAGGTCGCCGTCCGTAATGATGCCGCACAGTTTTCCGGAGTCGTCCGTCACGCAGGTCGCACCGAGACGCTTCGACGTCATTTCGACGATTGCGTCCGCAAGCGGGACATTCTGCCGCACGACCGGTACGTGAGAACCGGACGCCATTATTTCTTCCACGCGCAAGAAAAGTCTTTTCCCTAGATTGCCGCCGGGGTGGAACATGGCAAATTCTTCTTTGCTGAAGTTTCGTTTATCCAACAACGCAATGGCAAGAGCATCGCCCAGCGCAAGCGTGACCGTCGTCGAGGCGGTCGGGGCGAGGTCGTGCGGGCACGCTTCTTCCTTCACGCTGATATCCAATGCAATGTCACTGTGCTTCGCGAGATGGGAATTGAGATTGCCGACCATCGAAATAACGTTCACGCCGATGCGGCGGAACATGGGTAACAGCTCGCGGATTTCCTCCGTGTCGCCGCTCTTGGAAATACAGACGACGACGTCTTCTTTCCGGACCATTCCAAGGTCGCCGTGCACTGCATCAGACGGGTGAAGGAAAATTGCAGCGGTGCCTGTCGAGTTCATCGTCGCGACAATTTTGCGGGCAACTAAACCGGATTTCCCCATGCCTGTAATAATGACGCGCCCTTTGGAACGTAAAATCAGCTCGACCGCTTCCGCAAACTTCCCGTTGATTTTCTCCACGAGCGCGGTGACCGCCTCCGCCTCAATGCGGACGACCTCTTTGCCTTTTTCGATTGATGAATTCATTGTCTGTATTATGTTCCCAACCCGATAAGTTGTTTCAACCGTTGGACCAGATTCGGTTTTTCATCTTCTACAACGATGTTCCCTTTAAGTTGTATCTTTGTTCGCAACGCGTTGTATGTCCGGAACGCATGCGATAATTCTGCATCGCTAAACTGTGACAAATCAGAAAAGAGCCGTTTCGAATCGAGCGCAATGTTTGGGTCACGGATATTCTTATGCAACATCAATTCATTGTAGAAATTCGTCACGGGAATAGGATGATTGATTCCGGTCAGCTCATCATAAACCCACAATCGTTTGTCGGTTGCACAGACGGCGAGCATCACCGCTTGGCCGTGTTCCGACGACATTGAGACCTCCCGCAGTCTCGCATTACACATTGGGCATGTTTGTCCCGGGAGCCAGCTTGAAAGCGTCCATCGTCTTGTTTCATTAAAACGCGCAGGGTCGACATTCCCTTGTACGCTCACAATCTCAAATTCTACCTGATTTTCCAGCCTTTCCCTGATGCTTACCGAAAGCTCGCCGGTCGGCGTTACAATACTGCCGTGCGCAATAATCTGTGGCAAAGGAGACTCGTTATCAGGTTGTTCGTTTGGAGCGGCGAGTATGAAATTTCCTTCCCCGCGTCTCCCCTGTGCAACAACATTCCAATTTTCAATAAATGTCCGGTACTCCTTATAGCCGGGACGCCCTGCCGGAAGAATCCACAGCAACAACTCACGTTCGTCTGTTGTCAAAGCCCGTGGAAATCGATCATCCATAGCCTCGTCCTTGCAGGAGCATCTCGATCACTTCCCGCACAGCGCCTTCACCGCCGCGCCGTTTGCTCACGAAGTGAACCCGTTTCCGCACTTCGGGGATGGCATCTGCAGGAGCGGCGGAGAATCCAACCTTTTTGAGCACCGGGAGGTCGAGCTCATCATCTCCCACATGTGCGATTTCTTCATCGCGCAAATTATACTTGTTCTTCACCTGCTCGTACGCAGTCATCTTATCGTCAAAATTCTGATAGACGTCAGCGATGCCCAACTCTTCCGCGCGTCGCTGGACCATTTTGGAATTGCCGCCGGTAATAATTCCCACGCGCACACCGGCTTTCTGCAATTTCACGATGCCGTATCCGTCCTGGATATTAAATTTCTTGAACCGGTCGCCGGACTCCGCAATGTAGACTCCGCCGTCCGTCATAACTCCATCGACATCCAACAGCAGGAGTTTAATGTTCTTAAGTATTGACCGTTGTGGTTTCCGTTGAGCCAAGTGCTCTCGCGAAGAGTATATTAAATGTGAAATTTCTCGAGCGAACGGTCAATTGCCATTACTTGCTTGAGCAAGCTCTCGACCAAACCCAATTTAAGCTGGCTTGCGGAATCACTCAGCGCCTTTGCGGGGTTCGGGTGCGTCTCAATAAATAACGCATCAATTCCCGTCGCAACACCTGCCCGCGCGATTGGAAAAATAAATTCGGGCTGGCCTCCGCTTTTCTTTGCCTTTTCACCGCCGGGAAGCTGTACGGAATGCGTCGCATCCAACACCACCGGGTAACCCATCTTGCGCATGATCGCGAGCGATCGCATGTCGACGACAAGATTGTTGTAACCGAAGGTCGTTCCCCGTTCCGTGAACATAACCTGCTTGTTGCCTGTTGCTTCCACCTTTTCTGCGGCAGATTTCATTTCTTGCGGAGAAAGAAATTGACCTTTCTTGATGTTCACTACTTTCCCAGTTTTTCCCGCCGCCCGCAGTAAATCTGTTTGGCGGCACAGAAACGCGGGGATCTGCAGAATGTCGGCTACCTCTGCCGCCAAAGCGGCTTCGTGCGGCGCATGAATGTCGGTGAGAATTGGAATCCCAAATTTTTCTTTGACTTCCTGCAGGATTGAGAGCGCCTTTTTATCGCCGATACTCGAAAACGACTGACTGCTCGTCCGGTTAGCTTTCCTGTAAGACGATTTGAAAATCAACGGCATGTGATATTTTTTTGCAAGACGCTGTAAGGTTGCCGCCGTTTTCAGAATCATCTCTCTGTTTTCAACAACACACGGACCAGCAATGAGAACGAGAGGTTTGCCGGCTCCAATACCTATATGTCCAACTTTGACCACGTGTTTGCTCAAGATCAGTGTAGAAAAATTTTTAGGTATGTAACATACGAAAAAAAGGTTGAACAATCAAAAAAAGCCCGTCTAGCAGGCTTTTCTTGCTTCTCGGACGTTATTCATGTATTTTATTCGCAGTCATGACACTGCGCGCGTACGCAAAAATCAATCTCGGTTTGCAGATTATCGGCAAGCGTCCCGACGGGTACCACGACATCGAGACCGTCTTCCACCAAATCAACCTCAGCGATGAAATCGAACTCTCGCCGGGCGGAAACGGTATTCATCTCCACAGCGACGACCGTGAGGTTCCAACCGATGAACACAATCTGTGCATCAAGGCGGCTCAGCTTCTTCAACAGATCACCGGCGCACAGCACGGCATTGATATCGTTCTCCGCAAACGGATTCCGATCGGAGCCGGTTTGGGCGGCGGCAGTACCGATGCGGCGGCTACACTATTAGGATTGACCAAACTGTGGAAATTGGATATTTCACACGACGAGCTTCGCGCGCTCAGCCTCACACTCGGCGCCGATGTCCCTTTTTTTATAGAAGGCGGCACGGCATACGCCACCGGGAAAGGCGAGCGTCTGGAACCGATGGAACTTGAAGTTCCATACTGGATTTTGACAGCCACTCCGTCCGTGCATATTTCGACAACATGGGCGTACGGAAAAATCGACCCAAACTCTCATCTGCGCCAGGAAAACCTCCGGTCGCTTGTCGGACAATATTTGCAAGAACCGCGCGTACTGGTGAACAAGCTCCGCAACGATTTTGAGCCGGCGGTCTTCCGGCATTACCCGGAGGTCATGCGAGCCAAGGAGCAACTCGTGCGCGGCGGCGCCGATTTCGCGCTCATGAGCGGGACCGGTTCATCGGTATTCGGCTTCTTCAGCAACGGGGCATATGCGAAAGAACTTGCCGAAACGCTTGCGCCCCTCCATCATATATCACTAACCGAGCCGTTCTTTAGGCCGGAGCCAGTTTTCCTCTCCGAGTAACGCCAATTCAACCGAGACCTATGCGTCTATTTTTTTCACTCTTATTTGTCTGTCTCTTTCTTCTGTCGCTCGCACAATCAAGAATTGTTCAAGATACAACGTCCGTCGTTCAGCGGGATTCACTCACTGTTGAACCGACAGATTCAACGCGCTTTCGTTTTATTCCGGGCATGGGAAGCGTTCATCAGTACACCGATTCAACCAGCACTTTGCATCACACACAATTCGATTGGACAGATGCGAAGTATCTCGGCGACTTGTTACGGCATATCCCCGGATATTATCTACGCGATATAGGTGAGGCAGGCAAGCTGAGCCAGCTTACGGCTTTCGGGTTTTCAGAAAGCGGAATTCCTATTCTCCTCGATGGCAGGCCAATCAACGACCCGTATTCCGGAACTTTGAACTTGTACGATATACCCATCGAATCCATCGAACGCATTGAAGTGCTCGATGGCGTGAATGCAATTCTATTCGGCTCACAGGGAACGGCAATCAACATCGTTACACGCCAGTACAACAACAATCGCCCCATCACGAAGCTCCGCTATTTGCAGGGACCGTTTGAGTACGGACTGACGGACGGATTGTTCACACAGAACATTGCGCGCGGTACTAATCTCATGCTTGGATTTCAGCGCCACGTTTCCGACGGAAGATTTACCAATTCCGCCTACGACTCGTGGCACATCCGAAGCCGGGTGCGGTATAATTATTCCGACCGATTAAATGTTGCGCTCAGTCATTTCTATAGCTCTGCGGATAATGGGCAGAATGGCGGAATCGACACGACAAGCCCGTCGTTCTTCAACGAAGTCACTGCCGTCGTCCAAAATCCCGACGCCTCGGAAAGCACCTCCCGGCACGACCTTACTCTTACCGGCATCGCCCGCTTGTTTCGCGATACAACAAGTACAACGCAGTTTTCATTTTTTTACAGCGAGGTGGAAAGAGAGTACAGGGATGCCCCAAATAATATTTCAGAAGCTACGAGCACCTCATTGAAAGGAATACGCATTTCTCAACAATTTGCCACACGGTGGCATCATACAACCGTTGGGTTTAACAGTCAGCAAAGAAAAATGTCAACCAACATTCCCGATATTTTTTCTGGTGAGCGCAACCAATCTTCACTTATTGCAAAAACAGAGCTTAAGCTGTTCAACGCGTTACACCCCTCCGCCTCTGCACGGGTGGAGCATGAAGAGGGAACCCCCGGGGTGTTTCGTTATGGACTAGGACTTCGTTACATAGCTGGGGACATTTTGACCCTGAATGGAGAGTACATTTCTTACTCAGACTCACGGCAACATATCAACGCGACAGTTAGGATTTCATTCACAAACAATTCATACGCGTCACTGACATGGTTTGAGTATACAAACACATTCACCTCGGTGTTTTTTACTACTCTTTCTAACACACGACCCGGCCCATCCACGTTGCAGTATGTTGAGACAAGAGGTATGCATGGACTGCTCTCAGTGCATATGAACAACTTGGAAGTTGTTGGATCGGGGATGATTACGGAAAGCAGATTCTTTCCCACATGGATATTCAGCGGAGAAGTCGCCTACCGCGATAACATCCTGAAAGACGTGATGGAATTACGTGCGGGCGCGCGATTCCGATACAATTCAGCGCATCAGGGTATGGAGTTCATACCGCAACTCAGAAGGTATTTCGAGAATCCGGGCAGTTCAATCGGCCAAGCATTCACGCTCGACCTGTTTGCGGTCGCTCACTTAGGCGACGCGTATCTGACACTGAGTTGGGAAAATTTGCTCGATCAAGAATTTTTTTCCGTGGCCCGGTATCCCATGCCGGGCAGAACATTCCGGTTTGGATTCAACTGGACTTTTTTAGATTAACGATTAGCTACAAAGACACGAAGATTCAATCTACATTTTGTTATGTTCGCACCTCGTGTCTTAGCGTCTTTGTGGCAAGTATATCACATTCAATGAACAATAAAATAATTACCATCTTTGGAAGCTCGCGCCCGGTTGAAAGTGATGAAGAATATCGCCTCGCTTTTACGCTCGGCAAACATCTCGCACAAGGGGGCTTTACGGTATGCAACGGCGGATTTGCCGGCATCATGGAGGCCTCCGCGCGCGGAGCAAAGGAAGCGCACGGCTCGACTATCGGCGTCACTGTGAACGCCTTTCAGCGCAAAGCAAA
>DASWKY010000118.1:0-7910 GCA_036396395.1 Bacteroidota bacterium
CGAGCGTACAAAGTAACGCGCGTATCAGCATGGCAACAAAAAAGGGCTCTGTTGAGCCCTTTTTTTTATTCATGGGAGAGCGAAAAAATGCCCATGGCAATAGCCAAGGGCATGCATGTGGAAATACGCTCTCAATTTAAGAGAATGCTCGTTACACAAACAGCGCGTCGAACTGCTCTTCGGGAATCTCCACCGGGAACGCGCCGAAATTCTTTGCGCTCACATCCTCCGCTTCCGTGAAGTGGAGGGCGTTGTTCCGTTGCATGAGGTTCCTCACGACAAAAAACGTGCCGACCGCGCCGACTGCCAATATGGTTAGGAGTTTTTTCATTCTGCTCTCTATAGTAATAACGTATGGAGAGCGTGAAAAGTTTCTCAGGCGTGACCCCTCCCCCTTTCTCCCCCTCGGTGAGGGGGACATGCTCGCGGGACACTTTCGCGTAAGGCTGGCGGGTTAGCTCTACTACCTCTGCACCCTGCCTGAGCCGCCTTCTTTGATGAGCGCGTCAACTTCGGCAACGGAAACATGATTAAAATCGCCGGGAATCGTATGCTTCAGGCATGAGGCGGCGACGGCGAACTCCAGCGCGTCCTGCGCGGCTTTGCTGGACACCAGACTGTAAATCAGCCCCGCGCCGAACGCATCCCCGCCGCCGACACGGTCAACGACACGGATGGCGTATTTCCGGCTCTGGTAAAATGTCGAGCCGTCCCACAGCACCGCCGACCAGTTGTTATCCGATGCGGAGAGCGATTCGCGGAGCGTGATGGTGACTTTCTTGAGCGTGGGGAATTTCTTCATCAACTGCTCGGCAACGGATTGGTACTTCGCCGTGTCGAGCTTGCCTGCGTGTACGTCCGTTTCGCCCGCTTTGATGCCGAACACCATCTCCGCGTCTTCTTCGTTCGCGATGGCGACGTCGACATTCTGCATCACCTGCGTCATCGTCTTCTCTGCCTGCTCGCGAGTCCAGAGTTTCTTGCGGTAATTCAAGTCACAGCTCACCGTTATGCCCTTCTTGCGCGCGGCGGTGACCGCTTCAATCGTCGCTTGCGCGGCGGATGCGCTCAGTGCCGGCGTAATGCCGGTTATGTGGAACCACTGCGCGCCTTCCAGCGCCTTCTCCCAGTTTACCATGCCGGGCGCGACCTCGGCAATAGCCGAGTGCGAGCGGTCGTACACGACTTTCGACGCGCGCTGGGACGCGCCGGTTTCCAAAAAATAAATCCCAAGCCGCTCACCCCCGCGCAGAACATGCTCGGTGTTGACGCCGTACCGGCGCAGTTCGTTTTCCGCCGCGTCGCCGATGTCGTTCTTCGGCAGGCGCGTCACGTAGCACGAATCCAGACCGAAATGCGCCAGACTCACCGCCACGTTCGCTTCCCCGCCGCCGTAGTTGACGTCGAATTGTTTCGCCTGCACGAACCGCTCGTAACCGGGCGTTGAGAGCCTCAGCATGATTTCTCCGAATGTAACGACTTTGGTTGGCACTGGGTATCTCCTTCTTTACTGTTTTCTGCCTGCTACTATGCTCTCACAGAGAATATTTGCATTCTCAGTAAGCTGTGCGTAGTTCTCCGCCTCAATCGCTTTTTTATCGAGCAATGCGGTACCGACGCCGACAGCGCAGGCTCCGGCTTTCAGCCAGTCGCCGGCGTTCGTGAGTGTGACGCCGCCTGTCGGCATGAGCGGCAAATGCGGCATCGGCGCGAGGATACCTTTGAAGAACGCCATTCCGACCACATCGGCGGGAAAGACTTTGATGATGTCCGCGCCAGATTCGTACGCCGTATGGATCTCCGTCGGCGTAAAACAGCCAGGCATCGCCGGCACGCCGTTGCGGTGCGCAGTCTCGATAATTTCTTTCTTGAAAATCGGTCCCACCACAAACCGCGCGCCCGCGTCGATTGCTTTCTGCGCGGTGGCGGCGTCGAGCACCGAACCGACGCCGACGGTCACGTCGCCGGTAACGGATTTCGAAACTTCCTCGATCATCTTCAGCGCGTTGGGGACGGTCATGGTGATCTCTATAATTGAGACCCCGCCCTTGCGGATCGCGTCGATGACCTTCAGCAGTTTTTTCGCGTCCGTCATCCGTATCACGGCGACGGCGGCTTTGTCTTTAATATGTGTGACGATTTGTTCGCGGGTCATGAATGAATAATGGTTAACCTCCCCCTCCGCCTTTGGCGGAGACCCCTCCTTGGTAAGGAGGGGAAAAAAACGTCCTTCTACTTTGTCCCCCTTACCAAGGGGGGCCTGCCGGCAGGCAGGCGCGGTTCGTTTCTTGAGCCGCAGGGGGTCTAAATACAAAAAAAACTATACCACGTACGCCGTCGAAGCCGTCTCGCCGCCCCGTCCTGTCCAGTTGCTATGGAAGAATTCGCCGCGCGGCTTATCGGTGCGTTCGTACTGGTGCGCGCCGAAGTAATCCCGCTGAGCCTGCAACAGATTGGCAGGCAGGCGGGCATTGCGATAGCCGTCGAAATAATTCAGCGCGGTCGAAAACGCCGGCACCCAGATACCGTTTAGGACGGCGGTTGAAATCACCCTGCGCCAGGCGTCCTGCGACGCCTCGATATTCTCTTTAAAATACGGGTCGAGCAAGAGATTCGAGAGGCTGTGGTTCTTCTCGAACGCATCCTTAATCTTCCCGAGGAACACCGAACGGATGATGCACCCGCCGCGCCACATAAGCGCAACACCGCCGTAATTGAGATTCCATTTAAATTCCTCAGCCGCCGCGCGCATCAGAGTAAAGCCCTGAGCGTACGAGACGATCTTTGAAGCATACAGGGCTTTTTCCAAATCTGCAAGGAACGTTTTCTTATCGCCGGAAAATTTCGACTTGGGTCCCTGCAGAACATTCGACGCCTTGACGCGTTCTTCTTTCAACGCGGACAAACACCGGGCATACACCGCCTCGCTGATGAGCGTCAGCGGAATACCTAAATCGAGGGACGAGACGCTCGTCCATTTGCCCGTGCCTTTTTGTCCAGCCGTATCGAGAATTCTATCCACGAGCGGCGAGCCGTCGCCGTCTTTGAAGGCGAGAATGTCGCGCGTAATTTCGATAAGGTAACTATCGAGGACGCCTGAGTTCCACTGTTTGAAGACGTCGTGCATTTCCCCCGCGCTCATGCCGAGCAGTTCTTTCATGATCTGGTACGCCTCGCAGATCAACTGCATATCCCCGTACTCAATGCCGTTGTGCACCATTTTCACGAAATGCCCCGCGCCGTTCTCGCCCACCCAATCACAACACGGCGTGCCGTCTTCCACCTTCGCGGCGATGGATTGAAAAATCGGCTTCACGTGCTCCCATGCCGCGGGCGAGCCGCCGGGCATGATGGAGGGACCGAGCAACGCGCCTTCTTCGCCTCCGGAAACTCCCGTGCCTATGTAGAGCAGTCCCTTGCCCTCAAGATATTTCGTGCGCCGCATGGTATCCGGAAAATGGGAATTCCCGCCGTCAATAATAATGTCGCCTTTCTGCATCAGCGGAATGAGCATTTCGATAAATTCATCCACCGGCTTGCCCGCCTTCACCATCAGCATCACCTTGCGCGGGGACTTCAGTGATTGCACGAGTTGCTGAAGCGAGTGCGCGCCGACAATCTTCTTGCCCTTAGCGCGGCTGTTCACGAAGTTATCTACCTTCTCCACCGTGCGGTTAAACACCGCTACGGTGTAACCGCGGCTTTCCATGTTGAGCACAAGGTTTTCGCCCATCACCGCCAGCCCGACTAATCCGATGTCTGCTTGTTGCATGGTCATGTTCCTTTTCACTGAGTTTAATACGACCCATCCCCCAGCCCCCTTCCCTAATTTTTAGGGAAGGGGGACAAAGAGGGTAACAACCCTACCTCTGTATCCTTGCCGAGCCGCCCTTCGCGAATGCGCGCACCTGGTCAACTGTCGCCATTGTTGTGTCGCCGGGGAACGTCGTTAAGAGCGCGCCGTGTGCCCAGCCGAGCTTCACGGCTTCTTCCGGCGATTCGCCCGCGAGCAACCCGTAGAAGAATCCGCTCGCAAAGCCGTCGCCGCCGCCGACACGGTCGAGCACGTCAAGTTCCGCCGTCGGAGCCGTGTACGTTTTTCCGTTCATCCACGCCACCGCGCTCCAGCTATGCCTGTTCGTCGAATGCACATCGCGCAGTGTCGTCGCGACCACTTTCACCTGCGGGTGCTTCGCAATCACCTTGTCAATCATGCCGAAGAACGCGCTTGGGTCGAGTTTTGATTTCGATTCGACTTCAGGACCCGGAATGCCCAATCCTTTCTGCAGGTCTTCCTCGTTTCCGACGAGCACGTCGGCATGTTGGACGATACGGGCTATCACTTCAACGGCTTTCTTCTGGCCGCTCCCGCCATCGGGCGACCAAATATCCCAGAGCTTTTGGCGGAAATTCAGGTCGAAGCTCACCATAGCACCGGCTTTCTTCGCCGCTTTCATCCCCTCTATTATAAGCTCACCGGTCGTCTCCGAAAGCGCGGCGAAAATGCCCCCGCTATGGAACCACCGCACGCCTCCGGAAAAAATCGTATTCCAGTCGAAATCACCCGGCTTGAGTTGTGCCGCCGCTTCGTTCGCTCTATTATAGAATACGACCGGAGCGCGAACGCCCTGCCCCCGGTCGCTGTACACGGTCGCCATATTTGGACCGTTCACGCCGTTATGCGTGAATTTTCTATAGAACGGCTTCACGCCCATCGCCCGCACGCGCTCGGCAATGAGGTCGCCGATGGGATACTCTACCATGGCGGTCGCGATGCCCGTGTTCATGCCAAAGCAATCGGCGAGGTTCGCCGCAACGTTGAATTCGCCGCCGCTCACGTGGATGTTGCACTCCGTCGCTTTGCGGAACGGAATGACACCCGTGTCCAGCCGGTGCACCAGCGCGCCGAGCGATACGAAATCCAACGCCGCATCTTTTTTAATGGTTAAACCCGTGCTCATGTGTTGCTCCTTTTCGATTCATGAACCCCCTGCTTCGCTTGAAGTGACAATTATTTCCCATTCCTGAGTCTATACAAATTTTGTCCTGCGTTTTCGACGACGAGCATATCGGCGTTTTGCTTTGTGCGCCATTCATCCAGATTGATACTGCGATAATCGCGGTAGCCGAGGTTAATGCGCTTGCAGGTTGCTTCCGGAATCGCCGTCGCCAGAGTGACGGTGATGCGCGGGCGCTCGACGCCGTTCTCGAATGTCCCGATGCCGCGCACGTTCGTGGAGTGCGCGAGGATGAGCTTGTGCTCGTCCTTAAACTTGTCCCACTGCTTCGTGAAGTACTCAATTACGTGGTATCCGATTTTTTCGATTTCTTTGCCATGCACAAAAGATATTTCGCGTATCTGGGGACCGTAGATGATCAACTCGCCGCCGTCTGCCACGACCGGCTCGAGCTTGTACATCGCCTTGCCGCCGACCCAAATTTCTTCATACATGCTCGGCGTAACGGCAAGGACTGTGCGTACGGGTTTATCTAAATAGGTAATATGCAGGCGCGCGGAGTAATCCGCCGCGTGCGACCAGGTTTCCTTCGGTTCACCGACGAACAAGCACATCGGGTCGTCGCGGTCGTTCACCGCGAAGGCAAGGCATGTGCGCGGGGTGGTGATGAATTCGCACGCCCGGTCAATGACCCGCCTTGTCAGCGTATCCTTCACGCCGTTGACGACAGGGTTCGTGATGATTGCGCCAAGCCAGTGAAACGCCTCCACCACTTCCAGCCCGGCAATGCCGGGGAAGAAATATTTATTCCCGCCCGCGAACCCCATCGTCTCGTGTGTCACCACCGGCGAAACAATGAGCACATGGTCGTACTCGAGTACTTTCTTGTTGATGGTAACGCGGAGAGGCTCCGACGATATGCCGTTCGTGAGCCGGGAAATTTCCTCTGCCGGAATCGTGCCGATAGCCGCGAGCGCGGACGGAGTGTTATGCTCGTGATTGAAAAACCGCACGCCTTGAAAGGTCGTCCGGTGTTCGGCGGCGGTAATGCCGACATGCTTATAGATGCGCTCCGGCTCCATATCCGCATGTGTGCCAGTCGCAATCAGGAAATCCAGCGAATTCGCTTTGGCGAGCAATAAACTGCACAGTGTATGAAAAAACAGGTCGATACGCGCGTGCCGGGTGTGGTCGGGAATAAGCACGAGCACACGTTTCCCGGCAAGTCCGAGTGGCGCCAGCCCCGCTTCACAAATACTGCGCACGTCTGCATCGCTGAGCGCTTGTTCGAATGAGCCTCTGCCTACCATTGCTTACCGCGCCTCCTCCCGCACGAGCGTTTTGAAGCCTAATTGCTCAAGTGTCGCCTGAATGGAAGCTTGCGAGGAAGTTAATTCCACTGTGCGGGTAAAAAATTCCCGGCGGATTCTGTATTCCGCGCGTAGTTTCATGAAGTATGTGCCTCGCTCGTTTGCGTTCAACGCCGCCGCTTCGCGAAGCATCATGTCATCCACTTCGATATCATATCCCTGCCGCACGGCGAACGCAAGTAAGTCGGTTTCGTCGGTCATATCTTCAGGCACAACGATAGGCATGAGTTCGGAAGATTCGCGGGCAAGGTCAACAGTCCAGGCATCGGTCGCATGAAGAAACGAGCATACTCGTTCATAGACCATTTTGAGGGCGTTGATCTTGCCGTCCAGCGAGTAGCCGGCAATATGCGGCGTGCCGATCAAGGCGCGGTGCGGAAGGTCGGCGTCAATCACCGGCTCACCCTCCCACACATCGAGAATCGCCGTCGAAAGGTATTTAGCGGAGAGCGCGGCGCGCAGGGCTTCGGTTTCCACAACTGCGCCGCGTGACGTGTTGATCAAAACAGAGCCTTGCTTCATTTTTTCAATACGCGTTTCATCGAAGAGATGATAGGTCGCATCCGCGCCGCTTTTGGTAAGCGGGACATGTAATGAAATCAGATCAGCCTCCATCAGTTCATCCAGCGTACGGAAGGAGGCGTCGCCGGCAGCGCGCGCACGCGGCGGGTCGTTCAGCAGAACATTCATGCCGAGCGCGCGGGCGACACGCTCAACTTTGCTTCCGACATTTCCGACACCGACGATTCCGAGCGTTTTGCCTCGCAGAGTATCGCCCGTGCGTCGCGCCCAGACCAACACCGCGGCGGCGATGTATTCCGCGACGGAATTCGAGTTGCTCCCCGGCGCGCTGGCAAACGCAATGCCGCGCTCGTTCAGATAGTCGAGGTCAATGTGGTCCGTGCCGATGGTGACTGTTCCGACAAACTTGACGGCACTGCCCTCAAGTAGCGATGCATCAGCCCTTGTCTCCGAACGCACGACCAGAATATCCGCGTCGCGCACTGTTTCACGCGTTACCTCGCGCGTATCGAGGCTGACCACGTTGCCGACCCGGGAAAAAGCCTCAACTGCATGCGGGGTGTTTCGGTTGACGACGATTGTGGGCTTGTGGGGAATCATACGCCGGAGAATGCGGAGAATCCGCCGTCCAGAGGAACGACGACTCCGCTGACAAAGTTCGATTCAGGAGACAAGAGCCAGAGCACCGCGCCGGTGAGTTCTTTCGCTTCCCCGAAACGGCCAGCGGGGGTATGCTCGACGATTTTTTTTCCGCGGGGAGTCAACGCTCCACCTTCTTTTTCCGTCAGCAAAAAACGGTTCTGCTCGGTGAGAAAAAAACCGGGTGCGATCGCGTTCACACGGATGTTCGGGGAAAACTCCTGCGCCATGTACACCGCCAGCCACTGCGTAAAATTATTGACTGCCGCTTTTGCGGCAGAGTAGGCGGCAACACGCGTCAGCGGCTTGAACGCCGCCATGGACGAGATATTCAGAATCACGCCCTCTTTGCGGTCTGCAATCAGCTTGCCGAAGACCTGACACGGTAGAATGGTGCCGAGCAGGTTGAGGTTGAATACCT
>DASWKY010000119.1:0-4035 GCA_036396395.1 Bacteroidota bacterium
TAAAGACTATCTCGATACGCAGGGACAACGAATTCGTGCGACCTACGGCAAAGATGTACTGGCTTTTAAGAAATCGTTTGTGATGACAGATGATATGATGGCAGATTTCAAAGAGTTCATTTCGAAGAGAGAAGTGACCATCGAGGAGAAAGAATTCCAGAAAGACCTGAACTTCTTGAAGACAAGGCTTAAGGCGGAAATCGCGCGGCGCATTTGGAATGCCGACGGGTATGCAGCTATCATGCTTGATACCGACCAGCAATTCCAGAAAGCCGTAGCCGTATTTCCGGAAGCAGAAAAGTTTGCAACAGCAGTGAGGTAATATTCGCACCGAACGCACCGCGTACATTCTACCCAGAGCGTTCTTTATCTGGATTCTTGCCGTTGCCGGAGGGTTGCATGTTTCCTCCGTAGCTTCGCCAGCTCTGGGGCAATCTCTTGTGCCCGATACACTCTTGCAGGTGGGAGAGGAGTTGGAGTACCGGGTAAGTTATTCATTCTTCACGCTGGGCTCTATCCGCATCCGTATTACTGATGTCTCAGAACGGAATGGCAGGCTTGTGTACCGTGCTCAGGCATTTATCAATTCCGCGCCGGGGCTTCCGTTTGTTAACCTCCATGTTCTGTTTGAAAGCGAATTTGACGAGGATGTTTTCTCCTACACATGGGTGAGTACAGACAGCAGTAAGGAGCAGTTAGCGTTTCTTTCTTATGCCTTTGACTATGAGCAGAATTGGGTTCTTGTTGAAAAAAGCAGTCAAAAGTTCGGTGGTTCGCGTGTCGTTGAGCATGTTGACACGGTAGCTCTGACCGAGAAGGCTCAGGACGGGCTGTCGCTGTTCTTTTTCGCCCGTAAGCATCTCTTCCGGCAGGGGCAGGTGAACGTCCCGACGGTTATCGGGAACGAGGCGGTCAAAACGACTATCGCGTTCCTGAATAAACAGTCTTCCGTTGAAATTAACGCGTTAGAGGATAAGCCCGTGGATGTGTTGGAGATTCAAGGCAGGGCGCATTACTCTGGCGTGTTCGGCATGACCGGTGCGTTCTCCGGCTGGTTCAGCAACGACGATGCGAGGGTGCCCATTGTCGCACGGATGAAAGTGTTGATCGGCAGTATTTATATCGAACTTGTCAAATGGAACCGTGCCGGTTGGCATCCCCCAATCGCACAGGAGAAAGATTAGCATTGGTTCATCCGTTCAAGGGTATTCTCCCGAAAATCCATGAAAGCGTCTACATCCGCGAAGGCGCGCAGATTATCGGCGATGTTGAGATCGGCGAGCACAGCAGTGTATGGTTCAATGCCGTTATTCGCGGGGATGTGAATTACATCCGTATCGGTGAACGGACGAACATTCAGGATAATTGCACCCTGCATGTGACGCATAAGAAATACCCGCTGACAGTCGGTTCAAATGTCACGGTGGGGCACGGGGCAATTCTTCATGGCGCGTCCATAGGTGATTATTGTTTAATCGGCATGGGCGCGATTGTTTTGGATGATTCGAAAGTCGGTCCTTACGCCTTTGTGGCGGCAGGCTCGCTCGTCCTTGAACATTTCGTCGTGCCGGAAGGGACGCTCGTTGCCGGAGTACCGGCAAAAGTCAGAAGGGATTTAACTCCCGAGGAACGCAAAGGTCTTGAACAGTCCGCACAAAATTATCTTAATTATGTGCAGATGTATCGTGAACAACCATAACAGCAGAGCTCGATGAAGCTCAAATTTTGGGGCGTGCGAGGTTCTATCCCGACACCCGGAAAACACACCGTCCGGTACGGCGGAAATACGCCCTGTCTCGAGCTTCGTCTTGACGACGACGAACTGATTATTTTGGACGCCGGGACGGGCATTCGCAGTTTCGGCGACCACCTGATCAATACGGGTGAATCAATTCAGGCTCACCTGTTTATTACACATCCGCATTGGGATCATATCCAGGGATTTCCGTTCTTTAAACCCGCATTTATTCCCGGCAATGAGCTGACCATCGTGGGGACGGAACGGCATGATAAGAAACTTCATGAAATCATCGCGGAGCAGATGAACAAAATTTATTTTCCCATTCAGCTCAACGAGTTGAACGCGAAAATAAAATTTCAAACGGTCGGCGAGGGGGATAAAATTGAAGTCTTCGGCGCTCTGGTGACGACGGCGTATATGAACCATCCGGGATTTACGGTCGGCTATCGTATCGAATACAAAGGAAAGACCATCGTCTATATCAGCGACAACGAGCCGTACGACCGTGAGGCGGCAAAACGGCTGACGAACTTTGAACCATTGGTGAAGGAAAAATTTGAGCAGAATACAGGTGATCCAAACCAGCGCGTGTATGATTTCTGCAAGAACGCTGACGTGTTGATCCACGATGCGACCTATACGCCCGAAGAATATATAGACCGGGTTGGCTGGGGGCACTCGCACTACCTGTTTACGTTGCGCGTCGCTACGGAAGCGAACGTCAAACGGCTGTATTTATTCCACCACGACCAGAACCATAGCGACGACAAAGTGGACGAAATCCTCAAAAAATGTAAGAAAGAAATAAAAAGCAGGGGATACAAGTTCGAATGTGAAGCGGCTATCGAAAATGCAGAGTTGACCATCGAAACTTGACAATCGTACTTTACCGTATTATATTAGTATAGTCTGATACACAGGGAAGCGTTACCGGCGGGCATCGCTTCATGAGTTGAGAGGAATTTGAAACAGAAAAAGCACGACCCATCGTACAATCGGAGGAATTCCAGGACCATCGATTGCTACACCACACATCGAACGATCATTTTCTTTTGTGATCCCCGATTGCTCAGAAGCGCATTGGTTTGTTCTGAGCAGTTCGGGGTTTTCGTTTGTAGTACGCACACTCTCTCAAGGGGTTAACACGATAGTATGCCTTTTCACTTTAAGACTGCCGACATTCAAAAGATTTCCCACGTGCTGAATGCACTCGCAAAGCACATGGGAAATAATTACCGTTTTGAGTTGGTGAATAAGGAAAGCGGGAGAAAGTTGGCGCTCGAAATTTACCCGGATATCAAAATTGGCCAGCGTTCCGGAAATTTGATATCAGTCTATGCGCCGACCGCGCACCTACAGCTTCATTTTTGTACCGGTTATGTGATCAGCGAAATGTTAGGCGAGGTGACTTTTATCGGCGAGGACCACGGCAAGCTTTCCGGTCTGATTATCGAACGGGAAGGGGGATGTTCGTTATATTCGAATGTTGACCGTGCAATTCTCTCAGGCGATTTTACGACACTCGGACCAGAGGTCATGCTTTCCGGTATCGCCCTCTCCTTAACGGAAACGATGTTACCCTTGCCCGGTGATGCGAGAGAGGAACGCGGGGCAGTCAGTGTGAAGAGCGGGAAAAAATCATCGCAAGGAGAGAAACGTCCTGTACTGGCGGGAGCCTCCAAAGGAAAAGCAAAGGGAAAGCGGAAGCGAAAAGAGTAGAGGCATGGTTCAGGTTATTAATCATCACTCCCGGCTCCGTTTTTCGCGTTCGGAAACTCAACGGGCAGTACGAAGTGTTCTACGGAGAGAGTCAAAACATCTCTCAAGCGTTTCGGTTGTCTTCGTTGGGAGCAGGTTTATCAGGCGGATCAACAGAGATTTTCTTGGTCATGACATTATCACCGATGTGATTAGTTTTCCGTTGCAGGATGGTTTGGGAGTGGATGCTGAGTTGTACATCAATCTGGAACGGGCAAAGAGTCAGGCAAGAGAGTACAACGTGAAGTTCAAGGATGAAGTGCTGAGGCTGGTGATTCACGGAACACTGCACGTGCTCGGCTACGACGACACGACAAAAAAAGCTAAACAACGAATGCGCAGACGAGAAGATTTCTATCTTACACGTCTATCAAAAGGATAACTATTCATGCATGAACGAATCGTTGAAATCCTGATGTTCCTTGTCAGTGAATTAAAATCGAACAAACAATTGAACGACATTGATGTCTCGTTCCTGACGAAAAACGGCTATACGCAGAGCGAAATCTCGACTGCTTTTGCGTGGTTATTTGAAC
>DASWKY010000120.1:0-6621 GCA_036396395.1 Bacteroidota bacterium
CAGGAAATCCAGCCGCGGCAAGGGTTGCATGTCGTGCAGGTTGCGCGTGACCGTAAACGTCCACACCGCATTCGTGTTCGAGAGAGCGTCAAACGTCGCCGAATACACATAGGTCGGGTTTAACGCCAGGGCATCATTGGCAGCCATCGTCGCTGTCGCTTTATTGCCCTGCAACCGGTACGCACGTGCCAGCGCAAATTGAGCGGCCGTACTGACGCTTGCCGAGCCCGACGTGGCATCGGTCAGGTCCGTGACGGCCAACGCCAGCATTGCGCTTGCTGTAATAGATGCTCCTCCGGTTTCAATGGGTGCGTACGAGAAATTTTCCGCCAATATCACCAACGCTAGCCCTCTGAGGAGTTTTGCCTCAGCGACCATATCAGCGGTGGTAGAAGCGACTCCCGGGTCTGCTGGAGCGACGATGTCAATCGCGAATGTTGCGAGTGCACGCATTTGTTGATTCTGGCCGTACATCCCACCCAACCCGTTGAGCGTCAAGTCATCGGAACGCATTGCACTCGGAAAATCGGCATTCGGAGAGATGAACGTTTGCCAGTTGTCGTAGTTATCCGACACGACGTCCGAGAAATAGGCCGTGTTGTCAACGACGTTCGAGAACGCCGTTTTCACTCCCTGCAATGCCGCCCGCATCGAGCCGGGTTGGCCGACAATGCTCTCTTGAGTGATTTGAGGATTTCTCACGTCTGTCGGGTCAATCAGGTCGCAGCCGACCACGCCAAGGAGCACGGTCGAAAGTACAACCGTTGCCGCCACCGGCATGTTGTTTCTGACGTAGGTCAGAATAAAGTTGATTGTTTTCATGATATTCTCCGTATTCATTTTGAAAAAGGTTGTTTTTTTTGTTACAAGGATACTTCGATACCAAAACGAACCTCTTTCGGCGGAGACAATGGAAAATATCCGATCCCGCCAACGTCCAACTGTCCGCCCGCCCTCAGTCCGTTGAGTTCGGGGTCGAGCTGGTCTACCGATGTAAACGTGGCAACATTACGAATGCTCGCGTTCACCGCCAGCCCGCGAAGGTTCCAGGACTCATAGATCGAAGAGGGAAGTTGATAGCGTACGGAGATTTCTCGAATTTTGATCCAATCCGCCTTCTCCAGCCACACCGAAGACGCTGTCGTAAAATTGTACCCCGCGGGAACTTTAGCGGCGTCCGGCTGCAGTGCGTCGAAGAAACGAAGGACCGAGCCCGTATTCAAGACATAGCTTCCGTACGAAAAGTCTGCAAACGCGTTGATGCGTAAATCGCGAAACAGCGTTGCGCTCAAGCCAAAGGAGCCGGTGTACTTCGGCGTCGGTTGTATGTCCGGGTCGAGAACGTTGGCATCGTATGTGCCGGCCCCTTTCTCTGGCGTTGGCACGTTGATGCGGAAAATGCCAATCGGCTTCCCTTCTTCAATGCGCAATGGCAAGAATGCAAACCCGCCGATGTTGAACGGCGCAGAGCCGCCGAGACTTACAACCTTGTTTTCCAGTGTTGCCAGCGAAGCGCGGACCGTCACTTCATAGTCAGCAGTAGAAATTGGTACAGCGGTCACGGCAAATTCCCATCCTTTATTCTCAATCTCCCCAACATTCTGAAGTTGGTTGTTGTAACCGGAGACGGGCTCTTGAGCAACGGTGAAGAGAGCTTCTTTGGTTGTCTCCGTGAAGTAGGTTACCTGTAAACCGATCATATCTTCAAGTACTCCGGCGTCGAAGCCGAATTCGATCGTGGTGGTCTTCTCCGGCTTCAGGTCGCGGTCGCCGGGATTCCCAAGACCGATGATGCCTACCTGCTGAAAAGTTCCTGCGGTAAACGTTCTGTCTCGTGTGAACGCTTGGGGAAATTTCCCGGTTAAGCCGTACGACGCGCGGAGCTTGAACGAGTTGACATAGTCGTTCGCGGGCCAGAAGGATTCATCCGAAATGTTGTAGGCAATACCGGCTTTCGGGTACGTCTGGAGTCCCGCATCTTTCCCGAACGCCGAGTTCCCATCGACGCGAATGCCCAGGTCGAGGAAAATCCGGTCGAATATGCCGACGTTTTCAGCGATATAGAATCCGCCCTGGAACAATTGCTGGTTGGACTCTGCCGCCGTAATTGTTGCCGCGTTATCGAAGTCGTCCGTTCCGGGCACCGGGAAATTCGTGCCGGCTGTCTGTTGCTGCCGGTCTTCTTCCCGGAATCCCTGTACGCCGACCGTTAACGTCGAAGTGATATCGCCCGCTTTAGGATACGAAACGGTTGCAGAAGCATCGAGGGAGATTTGTAAGTAATCCCGGTCGAATCGGAACAAGCCGCCGCCCGGTGTGGAGGTCCATTGCGCAGAAGCGACAGGGTTGAAATTGCGCTGCTCGTTCTTCCGGTAGTCGACCCCGATTGTCATCTTGGTCGAGACAAAATCATAGGGTGTATAGTGTGTCGTGAGACCAGACGTGAACCGGTTGATGTTGTCCTGCAAGTCGGGAAGCATTGCAATCGCCAGCAGGGAGTCCGGGTTGGACGACCGCGTAAATGTGCCCCTCTCGGAGCTGGTGAGCGGGGATGCAATAGCGTTATTGTTATAGTTGTTTCCATACAGCGAGTTGGTAAAGCCTGCGGAGAAATCGAGGGTTACTTTTTCAGCCAGAGAAGCCCGCAACCCGCCGCCGAAGTTGTACAGGCGGCTGGTGAGTTTCTGGACGGTTCCTTCGCTGAGCTGCATCCTGCCCGTCACATTATACGTTGCGACATCCGTTCCGCCGGTGACGTTCACGGCGTAATTTTGGAATTGCCCGTCGCGCAGGATTTTATCTTTAGTATAATCTTCGCGCACCCACTTTGTTTCCGCCAGGTCAACGCCCTGGTTTGTGCTGAAGGTCCAGCGAGGCACACCGGCATATCCCTTTTTAGTGAAGATCTGGATGACGCCGTTTGCCGCGTCGGAGCCGTACAGCGTCGCCGCCGCGCCGCCCTTGATGACTTCGACGCGCTCGACATTACCGACGACGATGTCGGAGAGCGAGTTCATCACCAGTCCGCCGGTTCCGCGTTGTAATCGATAATTATCCTGGTTATCCACACGGACGCCGTCGATAAAAATAACGGGCGTCTGGTTTGCCACCGCGCTGCGCACGCCGCGCGTCCGAATACGCCCCGCGGTGCCGGGCTGGCCGGAGTTATTGAAACTGACCATGCCGGGGACGCGGGATTGCAGCAACTCGTTAATTGACGTAACGGGAGCGGAGGATATTTCCTTCGCTGTAATCGTTTCAACCGGAGAAGCGAGTCTGCGCTTCTCAATAGCCGCTCCCTGGCCCGTAACGACCACTTCGTCTAGCTGGAAAGCAATCACCGACAACGCGAAGTCAACGTTGACCGTCGCATTCGCGGCAACGGAAGCGTCTTTGCTTTGTTGGCGATACCCGACGTAGCGCACGAGAACCGTGTATTGTCCCGGCGGCACGCCTTTGATGCTATAGACGCCATCCAGGTTGGTGGCGGAGCCGAGTTGTGTGCCGACCAGCGAGACGTTCGCGCCGATGAGCGGCGAACCTTTCTCTATGTCGGTGATGACGCCACGTACCTCGCCTGTTGTCTGGAAAGCGAACATCATGCCGCTTACGAGCAACAGCAGTACGGACGCTAAAAGAGCGCGTTGAACAAAACGCCTTTGCAATCGTTCCATACATCCTCCTTCTTAAAGATGATGAAAGAAAGTTAGTGTGTTACTAGATGTGTTGAAAAAAAGGGCGGCCCAGTCCCGCGACGCCGTCGTCAGCGGAACCGGTTACTACAGATAGGGTATTGTTTCATACATCCTCCTTCTTAAAGATGTTGAAAGGTATAGTGATTTGTTGTTGCGGGTTACATACGAATGACCCAACAAGGGTCGGTGTGGTGTTTCACAAAGAATGATGAAAGGGAGATGTAGTAATGACTGACTGAAAAAAGCCGTGCCGCGGTGAACGTACCGGAACCCGGTGTTTCACGGTAGGGTGTAATGGTGTAATATGGTATTGCAGCGGACATCATTGCTCAAGCCGAACCTAGGCAAGCAAGGGCGCACCCGTACGCGACTCCTTCTTGAAAACATAGTAGAGAAAAAAAAAATAAGAGTCAACTAGGACATGCATGCCTACTTGTAGACAAGAACAGTTGTCAAGTTCAAATGGTTCTCAGAACTCATGCTCTGCTAGGAGGCTCTAAATACGCCCTTTTACTTGACATGTGAAAGCTCATGGGACATAATTACTGAGGAAAAATACCGGTCACCCGTGATACCGTTGTCCTATGGCTGATGCTCGAGTTGATTCTTTGAACAGTCACTGGGACCAGCGGCTCAATAAACACTGCCTCAATAGTCTCAACCACCTGGGCGGTGTTTGCGATGTTGAAACTCACAGGTATGGTGAGCAATGTATCCGGGAAAGAATACCACCGGAACGTCATGGTATGTTCCGTAGAAGCGAATGAGAGAGGAGACGCGGGTTTCAAAAGCGTATGTGTTCCAGAGGAGTACGTCACAGTTAGAGTGAATGGCCGGTGGAGTGAATGAACCTTGAGCAGGATGTTGACAGTGGATGAAGTGTCGCTTGCAGATGTCTCTTGAACAGTACGCTCTGCTGAAATCCATGGCTCACCGGAAACTTCAAACCTGTGCAATGTTGCTTCAGTTGTTTTTCCCGACAACAGCGTGTCTATCATTTCTCCGGTTTCCGTGCTGAAATGTACACGAGTGCCGCTCAGATACTCGTTACTCGCGAGTGCGATAGAACCTGTGTTGGAATCAAGGTTCACGGTTTGCTCGACAGTAATTTTCTGTTTCCACAGGTCGGTGAATGTCGGCTGGTATATCAACACTGCGGCGCACACCGCGAAGCCTGAACCGGCAAGTACGAGCCCGCTTCTTTGTCTGAACCGGTTCAGCCAGAAATAATCTACCCCGGAATCGAAACGCAAAGCGGCATATCCTAAGAGGAAGGGAAATGACCAGACAGAAAAAAGAAGAATATAAAAAAGATGCATAATGACCGAGACGAACATGGACCTCGGAAATGCTCCCAATGCGTGCGCCAGGAGTTCAAACCCTTCTGAAAAGGCAAGGTGATACATAAAGTGCGCTGATACAAACCAAAGGAGAATTCGCAACAGTTTTTGCCGAACAAAAACAGCAAGCGAGAGTAACAGTAACGCGCTCACGGGATAGAAAGCAAGCTTGACAGAACCCAACGCGAGGATCAAAATGAAGATTGTGAGAAGAATTACAGCACGCAAAAAATAACGGCTCGGATTTTTACTCATACGTAAGTGTTTCGCAAGCTGAAGGGCGAGCCAAATCCCTACCAAAGCGCCTAGAAAACCTAATACAAAGTAACCGGTTAAGGAACTCCACCACGGGAATCGTATGCCTTTCAGTACACCGACAACATTTTCTGAAAGCCAGACGGATGTTTGAATTATGAACATCAACAAAAATAATTTTAACCCGGGTATCTTAAAATCTTTTTGGGAAATGACTTCACCCGCGCTCCCCATCTGTGTACGAAAGGCGGTGAATCGTCTGCGGAGGGCGAACCACGCTGTTATCGCGAGCACAAAACTTAGAACTGTGGCCGCTTGCAATATCCAGAGTGGAATAAAGAGTTGAAAAAATCCGGTATCATAGAGAAAGTATTGTCCGGTTTTTTCTTCGGGCACGCCGTCATCGAACCTCTTCACAAGTTTATACACAAGGTCGCCAGAGCGCTGTAGCCCGGAAATGATGAAATTTTCGAAGTGGTCTTGCGGCGTGTGAATCGGGTCGTTCGGGTCCGAGGTAAAATCGATGGCGGGTATTTCCCGTTCAAGAAACGGCTGGTGGTCCGAGCCGACACCGCCGCCGGGAATGGCTGAATTCAATGTAAAGAAATGTGTCGGGTATGCTAAACCTGTGTAACCGAGCGCATCGAATTCTTCGTACGCCGCTCGCACGAGCCACTTGGGCGCGCTGTGGTTCTCGACGTCAATGAACGGGACAAGGAGGTCCGAACCGTTCGCCATATCAACTTGAAGCATGAGCGCGACGTCGTCGATGCGTGAAAAGTGACCGACAAAGTAACGTGAGCCGACCAATCCCTGTTCTTCGCCACCGAAGAGAGCAAAGACGAGCGTTGATTCGTTCTGCTTCCCTTGCGACTTTTGGAGAGCGAACACGCGCGCGAGTTCGAGCACGACCGCACTGCCGGAACCGTCGTCGTTCGCGCCGGCGAAATCCGGGTCGGCGGAATCAATGTGCCCACCGATGACGATGATGCGCGAACTCGTTCCATTGATGACGCCTACGGCGACTCCCGTGTTCGTGATAACCGGAGCGTGTGATACCTGGCTTACCGCGCTGTGGATGGGCATGATGTATGCCTCATCAACGCCGAACTCTTGAAATTTCCCAATTGCAAATGCCATTGCTCGCCGCTCGTTCGGAGAACCCATGGGCCGCGACCCGATTTCGACTGCAAGCGTTTTCAGGTACGTGGCGGCGCTATCGAGCGAGAAGTGTGTTTGCGCATTCAATGCAACCGTTATGCACAAGGAGGAAAGGGAGGTTAACAAGAGAAGGTTCATGGATAGTACCCAGAGCAAACCTGCAAGGTCTT
>DASWKY010000121.1:0-2583 GCA_036396395.1 Bacteroidota bacterium
CCGAACAGGTCGTCAAATAAGGGCCTCTCGAGTGGCGCTATGGTCGTGACTGTCTTTCCCGTTAGTGTATCGGTGGTAATTACTTTTTGGCGGAGAGAATATTCCGGCTTGAATGCTAACGGCAGGCTTTTGTATGTGACAACAATAAAGTGAGCCGATGAATCCGAGAAAATACGTTGCAGAACGTTTTCTGTGATGCGCACAAAACCATAACGATGGTCTATGGTATAGTCGCGCTCACGAATTAAACGTCGGGTTGAATCAAGCCACACGGATTCACTGTTAGAAAGGATGAATTCCGATGGAAGGCGATAGAGAGTATCAGTGGGGCTGAGGACGAGGCGAACCGATTGAAAGCCCTGCGGTATTCCGGGCGTTTCAGGAATTTGCGCGTGAAGCAACGCGCAAGAGAGAACAACGACAGTAAGAAGTTTCAGTGCGAATGTCATGGAGGATACTGAATTTACGAAACATTCAAGATAGTATCCTTAGTGCATGAACATCCTTCTGTTGTGAGTGGTGCCGAAAGGGGGACTCGAACCCCCACTTGGTTTGAGCCAAACTGGATTTTGAGTCCAGCGCGTCTACCAGTTCCGCCACTTCGGCATGAAAGACGAATCGTGCGCCCACCAGGACTCGAACCTGGAACCCGCTGATTAAGAGTCAGCTGCTCTACCAATTGAGCCATGGGCGCAATCGGAACGTTACTTGTTTTCCGTAGGTTGCTGGCTTGGCGTAGCCGCAGGTTGTGACGGCTGTGTCGCGGGAGCCGATGAGGGCGGCAAGGTTGACGGCGGAGGAACGGATTGGATGACGCTCTCCTGCTGTTCACCCCTCGGCAGAACGGTCAAATTAATAAAAAGTGCAAGCACCATAAACAAGGTCGCCAGAATCGTCGTTGTCTTACTGAGAAAATCCGATGCGCGCCGGACGCCGAAGACGGTGCCGATATTCGACCCGCCGAGCGAGCCTGCTAAACCGCCGCCTTTGCTTGCTTGCATCAGGATCGTGATGATCATTAACACACTGATAATAATTTCAACAACGATGAACACTGTATACATGGCTTCCTCACTGTGACAAATATGGAAAAACCTGCCAGTATGAGGCAGGAATTAATAATATATCCAATCATCGGTTGAAATGCAACCGTTTTTACAATATCCGGACGTGACCGTTTACACATCCTGCACTATCTTTTTTTCTTACCGATGAGACGCTCGATGTATTTCCCAAGGACATCAAACTCAATATTGACCCTGTCGCCTTTTCTTAAGCTCTGAAATGTCGTTTTTTGTGTTGTGTGTGGGATGATTGAAACAGCAAAGGATGCGCCCTTGAGTTCGGCAACAGTCAAGCTCACACCGTTGACGGCTACTGAACCTACCGGAATGAGGTATCGAGAAAATTTTTTCGGCACGGTTATCCAAAATACATCACTGCTTTTTCTGTGCCGTACTATAAACACTGTGCCAACGCAATCAACATGCCCAAGCACGAAATGACCGCCCAACCGGCTCGTTGCTACCAGCGGTCGTTCTAGATTTACTTTGTCGCCTATTGTCAATTTACCGAGTATTGTTTTGCGCAGAGTTTCCTCGACTGCTTGAGTTTCAAACAAGCTCCCTTTCCGATTCACGACGGTAAGACATACGCCGTCAACGGCAATGCTATCGTTTACCCGGAGCGATTTCCCTACCTTTGGCGCAAAGATGGAAAAAACGACACTCCCGCGTCTTCGCACAGCTTTTTTGACAGCTCCTATTTCTTCGATCAACCCGGTGAACATTTAATTCCCCTTTACAAAGAAATCGTATATGCGTTGAGAAACCTTAGCGAGCGCGTGTTTGCCAGCCTTGGCGTCGGTGAGATTCTTAGAAAGAAGCACAACCACGTACAATCTGCCGTCGGGAAGAAATACAATTCCTGAGTCATGCTCAACGCCCGTAATACTTCCCGTCTTGTGCGCAACGCGTGTTCCCGAGGGAAGCAATGCGGGAATGATACTTCGAAATTTTTGCTCGCTGAGCATGTTCATCATTTCATCAGTAGCTTCGGAACCAACGACCTTTTTCTCCGCAAGCGTCCTAAAGACCGTCACAAGGTCGCGAGCGGTAACTTGATTATTCAATCCTTGCCGATATGCTTTGATGTCTTCTACTCCGCGCAGAACTCGAATATCGTTCGCGCCAATTGATTTCATTGTCGCCATGATGTTCTTTGCATCGACTAACTCTATCAGAATATTCGTAGCAAGGTTACTGCTGACGGTAATCATCAATGCTGCTAATTCGCGGATTGTCTTCTTTGAGCCTACGAGCTTGTACAACGCACTGTCGCTATCATCGCCCGCATCGAGTGAGTATGTCGAGCCGTCAACAATGCTCTTAAATTCTTTTGTGATGGTAATCTCATCGTCTAAATTGAATTTTCCTGCTTCAGCCTGTTTATAGATTTCAATCATGACCGGCGTTTTCATCGTGCTCGCGGCGTGAAAAACTGTGTCTGGATTGATAAAGAAACTCTCGTGTCGCTGTAGGTCATAAATTCCAACTGCGAATGTTCCCTGAGTGGAGTTCAGCG
>DASWKY010000122.1:0-4440 GCA_036396395.1 Bacteroidota bacterium
GGCGTGCCGTACTTTGTGGAAGGCGGTCTCTCAGAAATCGAGCATCTCTTTACGGTATATACATCTGATGGAAAGGAAAGTATTCCCGCTCAACGTCAACAAGATTAGTAGAGCCACGAAAAACGAAAATCCCGCCTCAAGGCGGGATTTTTTTTTACACCCGGAGGAACTCCACCATAGGTGTCCCGACGGCAAAGTCCCTACGGGAGAGAACCCCCAACTTCCAATTTCGCCCACGAATGTTTTGTATGAGTGGAGTGCGAAATTGAGAATCCCGCCGCACGGCGGGACCTCGTGTTCGTACACCCGGAGGGACTCGAACCCCCAACCCTCTGCTCCGAAGGCAGATGCTCTATCCAGTTGAGCTACGGGTGCGAAAGCACACGACGCGAAATCCGCCGTTCACTTGGTGGATTGGCTACAGGTGCTTTGACTGTGATTAATAAAAATAGGAATAAATAAACAGGGATTCAAGAAATGGGTTGTGAATATTCACTCTCACTATTTGGAGAGATATTGAGAAAACATTCTCTTTCGTACAATAATCCTTGATTTCTCAAGGGCTTTTTCATTCTGGGTAGAGCTTCTAAATATAGTTAGTACGCGGATTGTTTTACAATAGCTCTGGTAAGATTTTGGTAAACACCCGGTACATATAACACAAAAAGCCCTCTCTACGAGGGCTTTTGTTATTCCCGCAATCCTCTCCGATGGCAATTGGTTTGCAAATAATTATTTCCAGAGGTTGTTATTGCGTGATAACAAACAAAAGGATAGATTGACCGCATTCTCTTGCCACACTGTATTTCTCAATCGCAATCTCTACGATATGCACTTACGCAGAGGAGTTTCGGATGGAAACAATTGGCTTATCGTTTGTTGATTGGTTGATTATCATCGTCTATTTCGCGTTTGTCTTGGGCGTTGGGTACTACCTCCGTACATTTACCACCAATCAAGATGATTTTTTTCTTGCCGGCAGAAAAAACTCTACGTGGGTCGCAGGGTTAGCGTTTCTCTCTGCGAACCTCGGCGCCCTCGAATTGCTCGGCATGTCCGGCAACACGTTTAAGTACGGCATGTATGTCGCCCATTTCTACTGGGTTGGTGCTGTCCCCGCCATGTTGTTCCTGGGTTTATACATGATGCCCTTTTACTACAGCAGTAAAATTAAATCGGTGCCCGGGTATTTAAAATTGCGCTTCGACGAAAAAACCAGAGTGCTCAACGGCATCACCTTCGCCGTGATGACACTGCTCGTCTCGGGCATCAACCTGTATGCGATGGCGCTGGTGCTCCATACGTTTGTCGGGTGGAACTGGGACCTGAGCATGTGGATTTCCGCCGCGACCGTCGCCGCGTACGTGACAATGTCCGGACTGCTCTCCGCCATCTTCACGGAGATCATGCAATTTTTTCTGATCTGGTTCGGGCTGTTCCTCGTCTCTGTGCTCGGCATTGTCGAGATCGGCAGTATCGGGGAAATTTTTCGGCGCGTGGACGAACTCTACCAAACAGTCTCTTATACCACGTTATGGTCGAGCGGAGCCGACCCGACGCAGAACGGCATGATGATCACCTGGGCGGGCATCGTCCTCGGTCTCGGGTTCGTCCTCTCGTTCGGATACTGGACGACGGATTTCCTCGTCGTACAGCGAGCGTTCTCGGCGAAGGATTTGCACGCCGCCCGCATGACTCCCATCCTTGCCTCGTTTTTCAAGATGGCGGTGCCATTCATCGTCATCCTCACGGGACTCATCGCCATCGTGCTTGCGCACGACCCGGAAAGCGGCTTCAAGCTCCTCGAAGATGGCGGGCAGGTGAACTACGACTCAGCGCTTCCGCTTCTCATCGCGCGGTACTATCCCACTGGACTGGTCGGGCTGGGCATCACCGCTCTCCTCGCCGGATTCATGGCGGGCCAGGCAGGGAATATCAGTGCATTCAATACCGTGTGGACATACGACATCTACCAGTCTGTCTTCAACAAACAAGCATCGGAGGCACACTTACTGTG
Organism: Bacteroidota bacterium; assembly: GCA_036396395.1. Lineage (GTDB taxonomy): Bacteria > Bacteroidota > Ignavibacteria > UBA10030 > UBA10030 > JAKEEG01. The sequence continues at coordinate 2,018 of DASWKY010000122.1, forward strand.
GATGGGCCGTGTCGCTACCATTGTTGGCATTCTCCTCAGTGTCGGCACGGCGTACTGGGCGAAAAGTTTCCCCAGCATTATGGATTATATGCAGGCAATTTTTTCCTGGGTCAATGCTCCGCTCTTTGCGACGATGCTTCTGGGCATGTTTGTCTGGTGGATTACCCCAAACGGAGCGTTCTGGGGCCTCATTGCCGGGATGTGTTCATCGTTCTTTATGTATTTGGGCGTTAAATTTCAATGGTTTAGTGAAAGTATCATTACTATGTCGAGTGTGCAAAGCGACATGGCGGCGAATTTTTGGCGCGCGTGGTGGGCGTGGCTCATTTGTGCGGTGCTGACAGTCATCATCAGTTTGTTCACAAAGAAAAAACCGAAGGAAGAACTCGCCGGGTTAGTGAAGGGTCTCACACAAGAAGTGAATGACGCGAATCTCCCTTTGACGAAGCGTCCGGCTTTTTATGCTGTGCTGTCGCTGGTTGTGTTTGTCATCCTCAATATATGGTTTTGGTAATCGAAGGAGACTGCAACAATGTCCGAACAACAAATGAAGCCGATTTGGTATTTTGTAGGGCTTATGTTACTTGTCATGGGCGCGTTGATATTGCTGAACGGGATATATCAATTCATAAGCCCGTCCGAAACAACGACCGTCTTAGGTGAAACGTACCCCGCCATCTGGTGGGGAGCCGTGATGGTGTTGTTTGGCGGAGGTATGTTCCTGAAAACGCGGAAACAGTCCGCGTGAACCGCGTATGAACCTCGTTGACGCCGTCGCATCGAAATTTCAAGAACAATTTCTCGACCCACCGGTGTTGGTGCGGTCGCCGGGCAGGGTCAACCTCATCGGTGAGCATACGGATTATAACGATGGCTATGTTCTTCCCGCGGCTATTGAGAAAGCTATATATTTTGCAATAGCGCCAAGCGGGGGCGGCGAATGTCGCGTGCTCGCTCTTGATATGAATGCAGAAGTCAGGTTTTCTGTAGAGAACCCGCGCGCATCGGATGCAGGGTGGCACAAGTACCTCATGGGCGTAGTCGACCAGTTCAATAAGGCAAACGCTCGCGTAGAGGGATTCAACTGTGTGTTGAGCGGCGACATTCCCATCGGTGCGGGTATGTCGTCTTCTGCCGCGTTGGAGACGGGATTGGCGTTCGCATTGAATCATATCTTCGATTCCGGTATCGCCCCGCTCCAGCTCGCGAAGCTCGCGCAGAAAGCTGAAAATGAATTCGTCGGCGTCCAGTGTGGCATCATGGACCAATACATTAACATCTTCGGCAAGAAAGGAAATGCACTGAGCGTCGATTGCCGCACGTTGGAATCAACCCTCGTTCCCTTCAACCACCCAGCCTCCATCGTACTGTTTGATACTGGCATCTCGCACTCCCTTGCCGGATCCGAGTACAATAAGAGAAGAGCAGAATGTGCGGAGGGCGTCACTTTGATTAAAAAATCGCATCCTGCTGTTACCCACCTGCGCGATGTGAGTTTTCCTATGCTGTTCGGTTGCAAAGGGTCAATGGATGCTACAGTCTATCGCCGCTGTATGTACGTTATTGAAGAAAACAACAGGGTGTTGCAAGCATGTAAAGTATTGGAACAGGGTGATTTGAATGCCTTTGGCTTGTTGATGAACCTTACTCATGAGGGCTTGAGCAACGAGTATGAGGTAAGTTGCGAGGAACTCGACTATCTTGTCCACGCCGTCCGGGATATGCCGGAAGTGTACGGCGCACGGATGATGGGCGGCGGATTCGGCGGATGCACGGTCAACTTGGTACAGCCGGACGCGGTGGAGCGGGTAAGCGCAGTGGTGCGGGGGAAATACAAACAGAAATTCGGCAAGGAGCCGAAAACGTATGTCACTTCTATTGCTGATGGAACGAAAGTGATTGAATAGATTTTCCTAAGCCCTTGTATGAAACCTGAAGCACATCCTTTCACTCATTACCCCCATCGCCGGAAGAATATCCTGGCGGGCGAGTGGGTGCTAGTCTCGCCGCACCGGACGGAGCGCCCGTGGCAAGGCGAAGTCTCCGCCCCCGAAAGCAACCGACGGCTCGCCTACGACCCGCAGTGCTATCTTTGTCCGGGCAACAAACGTGCTAACGGACAAACCAACCCGCACTACGAAAGCACGTATGTCTTCACGAACGATTTTTCCGCACTTGTTGAAAACACTCCCCGGCATCACGAGAACCATGAAGGGCTTCTCAGCGCGCGAACGGAGAAGGGCATCTGCCGTGTAGTGAATTTTTCGCCGCGTCATGACCTGACTCTTGCCGAAATGAAGGAACGGGATATCGAGCAAGTGATTGCCGCATGGCAAGAAGAGTACCGAACGCTCGGCGCGCGACCGGACATCAACTTCGTACAAATCTTTGAAAATAAGGGCGCAATGATGGGCAACAGCAAC
>DASWKY010000123.1:0-3478 GCA_036396395.1 Bacteroidota bacterium
GGTGTCGCTTATGCGTTTCGGTAAAGTTAATCGCCCCGCCCCAAAATAGCTCTTCGCCTTCAAACGCTTTGCGGATGTACTCCAACGCAAGGTACGAATGCCGCTGTTCAAGCACTGCTGAGGCAGTTTTGTAAATTGCCGACTGCGCAAATGAGGGCAAAGCACGGTACGCTTTCCACACGGTATTGTAAAAACGCAGTTCGCGCGGTATCCACGAGTAACCGGCAAACTGCTCGTCACTGCCTTCACCTACTTGCACGACAATTGTCCCGTTATCTCGCGCAAGTTTGGACACAAAATACAGCGGGATGCAAACCGGGTCTGCCAACGGCTCATCCTGATGATAGATGAGCTTGGGCAAAAACTCCAACGCGTCGCGGTGGTCAATAATAATTTCATGGTGGTTCGTGTTGAACTGCTGTGCAATCTGCCGCGCATAGCCGAGTTCATTGTACTGCTCAAGGTCTCGGAACCCGACAGAAAACGTATCGACGGGCCTGTCCATTAATTCCGCCATCAGGGCGACATTCGTGCTGGAATCTATCCCGCCGCTCAGGAACACGCCGAACGGCACGTCGCTCATCATCCTGTCTTTTATAGATTGTTTCAACAGTTTCAGTATAGTTTGCGTGCACGATTCTTCCGACATGCGTATGTCACCGGAGAGAAGCGTTGATTCGGCAATCGGCGAGCCGTCGAAATCAATTGACGGCTGAGTTCCTGTTGCGACCGGGTCCCAATACTGCTCTTTGTGTACATATCCGTCCGTGCCGACGGTGAGCATGTGACCGGGTTCGAGTTTATAGATATCTTTGAAGAGTGTCATCGGTGCGGGCGGCACAAGGAAGGTCAAGTAATGCTCCATCGCTTCCTCGTTCAGCTCGCGATGAACCGCCGGGTGCTGGAGGATCGCTTTGATTTCCGACCCGAACACAAAATTTCCGTCGGCAAATGTATAATACAGCGGTTTCACGCCGATGCGGTCGCGCACGAGAACAAGGCGCTGTTTCCGCTCGTCCCAGATGGCGAGCGCAAACATTCCGAGAAGCTTGTGGACGAAATCCACGCCGTACTCCTGATACGCATAAAGAATGGTTTCCGTATCGGAACGCGAGCGATAGCGACAGCCCCGTTGTCCTAATTCTTTACGTAGGATGAGATGGTTGTAAATTTCCCCGTTGAAGATGATGGCGACAGAGCCGTCGGGCGAAAACATCGGTTGGTTGCCTGCGGGAGAAAGGTCGACAATAGCTAACCGGCGAAACCCCAATCCGACGCGGCGGTTCGGCGAAATAAATTGCCCCGCTTGGTCGGGTCCCCTGTGCGCGAGCGAATCGCGCATCCTCACGAGCACGGCTTCATCGAGAGTCTGTGCCGTCTGCGCGTATTGCAGTATGCCGGTTATGCCGCACATGGGAAAGGTAGAATAACGAAGTGAGGATACAAGCGGTAAATATCGGTATTAAGGAATCTGTTGCTCAGGTTTTTTCTTCCGTGTTTGTATGACGACCACCACAACCAGCGCGCCGAGAATAAAAATGTTGACTGCTAAACTCAATTTTTTGCCGAGTTCAAAACCTTCTGATTCGAACACCATCGTGAGCGTATGCTCGCCGGACGGCACAACAACGCCGCGGAATAAATAATTCACGCGGTAGATTTCCGCCGGATTGCCGTCGATGTATGCCTTCCAGCCCTCCGGATAGTAGGTCTCGCTTAACACGAGCAAATTGTTGCCGGTCGCCGTCACGTTGACTTCAAGATCCTGAATTCCAAAACGTACCACCTCCGCTCGTGCTCCCGGCTGTGTCGGCTCGATGCCCAGATTTGGGTCTTCCATGAAGTATGCCACCTCGCGCGGGTTGAACGCCCCCGCGGCGACCTTATCAAGAATATCTTTGCCCGTGGCAACTTCGTAACGGTTCACAAAATACGCCCGCGGAAGAACCTCGGTGTTATAATACACCTTCATTTGTTGTCCGCTGTGAACCTGCAACAACGGCGCAAGCGTATCCGGCTGGTTGCTGATGATGTACTTCACGTTCATCAGGTTCCACACAAAAGGATTTTTTATTCCGGCGACATCCACCATGTCCTGGTACGCCCGCATCTTGGCGCCCTGATAGCCGTACGCGTTCTGGATACGCCAGTACGCGAGCGAGTTATCGTACGGCACTTCGCCGTTAACGATGTAGAGAACGCGGTAAGCGGTAGAATCTTGCTGAAGAAACTGAACATAATCCGGCGCGGTAAAATAGCTCTGAAGCTCCTGTTGAGGCTTGGTATCCATCGGTTTATAGTCCACTCGCCACAAATCCGCCAGAACGGCAAGAATGATGATGGCTGAGGACGTGGCAAGGCTGAGTGATTTGCGGACGTATAGATAGATCGCCCCGAACGCGATAAGCAGACAGAGCGTCCCCACCACTAAATCCGTTTTAACCAAACCCATCACATGCTCGGTCACACTTTGAATAACATTGGGCGGAATTTGTGCAAACACTTGTTCGATAATTTTATCCCGCGGTGCATTGAATCCAAAGAACGAACTCAGCATATTTTGAATCATTTGCCGCGAGAGCAGGCTTTCGTATGCCACGCCAAGAATGAGAGCGATGGCAACCGTAGATATGCCGAATCTCTGGTACCATTTTTTCATCGCCTCGGGACCATTTTTCTCATTCCGCAGGTTCATCAGGGAAAGCAAGCCGTACCCGGCAAGCACCGGCACGAAGATCTGAACCAGCACCAAAATCATGGAAGGAACGCGAAACTTGTTGAACGTCGGGAAGTAATTGTACATCAGGTCGTACACGAGAGAAAATTCTCTTCCGAAGGCTATGAGGAGCGAGAATACAATGGTGATACCGAGGTATTGGACGAATGGCTCTTTTCTATTTTTCCATAGCCCGACACACGCAAGGACAAGAACAACGACGCCCATATACTGCGGAGCATGAGTAAACGGCTGAGGACCAGAGTATGTCGAACGTTTAGTTAATTGGTTGTTTGAAAACTGTCCGCGGTATTCTGTATACCCAAACCCGTACCACGAGGGAACTACAAACGTCATGAGTTCTCCGGGACCGAGCGACCATTGGGTTGCATAGTCGTAATCTAACCCGCCCTCGACGGTTTTGGCTTCAGCCGCCGTCGTCGTTTGTGCAATCGGGTTGGAGCCGCGAATGGAATGAGGGTTATACTCTAACACCGTGAGATACCGGTCGGAGTCCATGGCAAACGCCAGCACGGACGCAAAGGTGAACACCACTCCCGTACGCAAGATGCTTTTCCAGTCTTCTTTCTTCACCAGCGAACGTACGAGGAAAAATATAAAATACACACCGAGCGCGAGATAGATATAGAATATCATCTGCACGTGGGTATAGGTAAATGCAAAGTGAATCAGGAGCACCAACAGAAGCGCGTACAGTAAGTTGAACTTCTGGCGCAGGTGTTCCATGGCGAGAAAAATAAA
>DASWKY010000124.1:0-11031 GCA_036396395.1 Bacteroidota bacterium
AAGCTGCCCGGTCAGCATTTCGTAGAGCAGAACACCGAGCGAGAAAATGTCCGACCGGTGGTCTGTCTCCTGGCCCTGAATCTGTTCCGGCGACATGTAGCCAGCCGTCCCGACAGTTGAGCCTTCCTTTGTTAGCCGCGATGCGCCTCTGAGTTTGGCAAGTCCGAAGTCCATAATCTCCGCCCGGCCATCCTTGCGGATCATGATATTTTCCGGCTTGATGTCCCTGTGGACGATGCCTTTCTCGTGCGCGGCGGCAAGGCCCTCGGCAACCTGAATACCGATGTTAAGCGCTTGCTTCACCGTTAGCCCGGTTTTTTTCTCTTGTAGTGTCTGCCCGTCGACAAACTCCATAACGATGAAGTTCTTGCCGTCCGCTTCCTCGACACCGTGAATGGTGCAGATGTTCGGGTGATTGAGGGATGCCGCGGCCTGGGCTTCCTGCATAAAGCGCGCAGATTCTTCTTCCGAAGACGCGATGCGGTCGGGAAGGAATTTGAGAGCGACAACGCGGTCTAAGGTGGTATCCTGGGCTTTATAGACAACGCCCATGCCACCCTCACCCAATTTCTCCAGTATACGATAATGCGATATTGTCTTGTCTATCATGTTATTTCACCCTTTTAACGACCACGACGGTCATGTCGTCCGACTGTGGCGTGGTTCCGGCGTGCGCCTTCGCCGCGGCAATTAAATTATCGACAACTTCTTTTGCATTACCCTGGTGGTGCTCTCGCAGAACGGCTTCGACGCGTTGCTCGCCAAACTCCTCTTCTGTGCCGTTCATCGCTTCGGTAATGCCGTCGGAATAGATCACAACCGTTTCGCCGGGTTCGAGTGCGACCGAGCCCTCTTCGAACGGAAATTCTCCAAGCATCGCCAGCGGAATGCCACCATCCTTCAGCCGGACGGGTTCCCGCGTTGCGCTCATCACAAACGGATTATCGTGCCCGGCGTTTGAAAACAAAAGCATATGGTTCTTCGCATCGAGTATGCTGTAGAAGACGGTAGCAAATTTATCAGAACTGGTACTACGGAACAGCAAATGATTTGCGCGCAGCATGGCATCTTTCGGTGAAACGGTCGAGAGCGCCTGCCCGCGCAACGTTGCCTGAAGGTTTGCCATGAGCAACGATGCAGGAAGCCCTTTGCCCGTCACGTCGCCCAGACAGATGGCAAGCCTGCTTTCGTCGATGGAAATAAAATCGAAGTAGTCGCCACCCACTGTTTGCGCGGGAATCGTGACGCCGGCAATATCGTACCCCGGCACTTTCGGAGATTCTTTAGGAAGCAGTTCCGATTGGATACGCGAGGCGAAGCGCACCTCTTCCTGCATCCGAATGAATGCTTGTTCACGTTCGTACAGCCGCGCATTCTCCACAATTTGCGCGGACTGCGTGGCAATAATGGAAAGCAGCCGCTGGTCGTCGTCGGTGAACGTTGCATCATCTTTTTTGTTGTAGACCGTGAGTACGCCCCTCACTTCGGATTTCACCATCATCGGCACGGCAATCAACGTACGGATAGATGTGTCCCACGGAACGCCCTGAAAGCGTGTGTCGCTGTTCGGGTCGTTGACCACGACCGGCTTTTTGTTCAGATGCATCCAGCCGAGCAATGCCTGGTCGAGATGGTATAGTCCCTGATCGCCCGAGCTCACCATAGTGCGCACGAGCGTTTTCATCGTCCCCAACTGCTGCTCGTCCACAAGCGTAACGACACCCTGCTCCGCGTGCACGGCTCGCAACGAACGGCGGACGACCGTCTGGATAATTTCCTGTGTATTGAGTGAAGCCCCGATGGTGCGCGCGAGGTCGTTGAGAATGGAGAGCTCTTCGACCGCGCGTTTAAGTTGTTTATTCTCCTCCTCCATCGCTTTCAGCGACGGGTGTGAGAACTCCTGAGTTGCCATGAGCTAGTTTAAGTGCTTGGGAGGACAAAAGATAATTCGGACCTTCTCCCCGAATCGAAATCAAAGGTAAGCAAAGCAGTTAGGAAAAGCAACGAGAGAAGACTTCAACGAATAATCCTGTATCACAAAATAACACCCCTCCCCTTGGATTTTTCCCTTCCTTTTGCTATCTTCATCATGGTCCAACATGCTGATTCTCTGATAACAACTCCTCCAGAGGACTATTTTAGTCTAGCTCGATGAGGATAAGCTCAATACTCCCCGTTCTTCTGCTTTTTTCCTTCGCTTGCGAAAAGAAGGGTCAAACACCCATGACGACTGAAGAGAACAAAGCACTCGCCCACAGGTTTTATAAAGAGGTGATCAACAAAGCGAATTTTTCACTCGCAGAAGAATTGCTGTCGCCGGAATTCCGAGACAGGTATGCTCCTCCCAACCAGCCGCAAGGGATTGAAGGCTTTCGACAACTTCTGACGATGGTGGCGACGGCGTTTCCCGACGTACAGGTGAACATTGATGAACTAGTCGCCGAGGGCGACCGTGTCGTAGCCCGGCTTACTCTCACCGGGACGCACACAGGTGTGCTTATGGGAACAATCCAACCGACCAGCAAGAGAGCAACCTGGACGGGCATTGATATTCTCATCATCAAGAACGGCCAAATCGCGGAACGCTGGAGCCAACGAGACCTCTTGGGTCTAATGAGGCAGCTTGGCGTCGTGAAGGAATAACACCCATCCCACTTCCTTTTCTCCCTCCCTTTCGTATCTTGCGTGCACTTCTTGGATCATTTTAATAAAAGGTAACTAGAAAAAAATCAAACTCAATCGAATCTGACTGATTCGCCTTTTCCGCGTTCTATTGCCTTCCCCCTTTGGATTTTTCGCTTCCCTTCGCTATCTTCCCTGTTGCAAACGGGCTAAAGCCCAGCGTTTTTTTTTATTCATCCCCGACCTAAAAGTCTGGGCTATAGCCACGTCCTTCAGGACGTGGAAAAAATTCCAATTAGTCTTCCCGGGGTTTCAACCCCAATAGAAATTAAGGAGACCCGACTCTGACACCCGCAGAACTTGACCAACTGTGTATCAACACTATCCGCACGCTGGCGATGGACGCGGTCCAGAAGGCAAAATCCGGGCATCCCGGTCTGCCAATGGGCGCGGCGCCGATGGCATACGTACTCTGGACGCGTCATCTCAAACATAATCCCAACAACCCGAAGTGGTTTAACCGCGACCGGTTTATTCTCTCGGCGGGACACGGTTCGATGCTTCTCTATAGTCTATTGCACCTGACGGGCTACGACCTGCCCTTAGAGGAACTGCAGAACTTCCGCATGTGGGGCAGTAAGACGCCGGGGCACCCGGAATACGGACTTACGCCCGGCGTGGAAACAACCACCGGACCGCTCGGGCAGGGCTTCGCCAACGGCGTCGGGATGGCGATCGCTCAACGCTACCTCGCCGCGCGCTACAACAAGCCCAACCTCGACATCATGAATTATACGATTTACGGAATCGTGAGCGACGGCGATTTAATGGAAGGCGTCGCCTCCGAAGCCGCCTCGCTCGCCGGGCATCTCAAGTTAGGCAATTTAGTATACCTCTACGACGATAATAAAATTAGTATTGACGGCAGTACCGACCTCGCCTTCACGGAAAACGTCCTGAAGCGGTTTGAGGCGTACGGTTGGCATGTCGTCTCCGTCGAGGACGGCAACGACCTCGAGGCTATCGACGAAGCGATACGCGCCGCGCGGGACGACGTGGGCGGACTTCCGTCGCTCGTCCGCGTCCGCACGCACATCGGGTACGGAAGTCCCAACAAGCAGGACACAGCCGAAGCCCACGGCTCGCCGCTGGGCGAGGACGAAGTAAAACTCACGAAACAGAAATTAGGCTGGGACCCGGAAAAACAATTTTTCATACCAGAGGAGGCTCTGAACAACTTCCGCAAATCAAAAGAATTGGGCCAAAAACGGGAGAGCCTTTGGCATACGCAGTGGGAGCGGTACGAAAAACTTAACCCGGAACTCGCAACCGAACTGACAAACGTTTGGAACAAGAATTACGGCGACGCGTGGAAAAAGGCTTTGCCCTCTTTTAAACCTGAAGGCGGAGCGTTGGCAACTCGAGAAGCTTCGGGCAAGGTGCTTGCCGCTATTGTGCCGCATTTGCCGACGCTCATCGGCGGCTCGGCGGATTTGACGCCCTCGAACAACACGCTGGTCAAAGACATGGGAGACTTCCAGGACGGCAACTACGGCGGCAGGTACATCCGCTACGGCGTGCGCGAGCACGCGATGGGAAGCCTGATGAACGGCATCGCTCTCACCGACGGGATGATTCCTTACGCCGGCACGTTTATGATCTTCTCGGAGTACATGCGCCCGCCCATCCGCCTCGCCGCGCTGATGGACATTCGTCCCATTTACGTCTATACGCACGATAGCATCGGGCTGGGCGAAGACGGTCCCACCCACCAACCCATCGAACAGCTTGCGTCGCTCCGTTCGATTCCGAACATGACACTCATCCGTCCCTCCGACGCGAGTGAAGTCACCGTCGCGTGGCGCGTTGCTATCGAGCACACGACGGGACCCGTCGCGCTTGCCTTGACGCGGCAGAAACTTCCGGTATTCGACCGGACAAAATATGCGTCGGCGGAGAACCTTTCGCAAGGAGCATATGTTTTAGCTGAGAACGGCACGTCACCGCAGATTATTCTAATTGGTACCGGGTCGGAAGTCCAACACGTTGTCGCCGCGTACGAGCAGTTAACGAAGGAAAACATCAGCGCGCGCGTGGTGGCGATGCCGTCGTGGGAGTTATTCGAGCGACAGCCGAAAGAGTACCGCGAGAAAGTCTTCCCCGCGTCCATCAAGAAGCGGCTTGTCGTTGAAGCCGGCTCGCCGATGGGCTGGCATAAATACGTAGGCGATGGCGGCGAAGTCTTCGGCATTACGACATTCGGCCACTCCGCTCCCGTCGACGCCGTGATGAAGGGCTACGGCTTTACAACTGAGAATGTATTGAAGAAGGCGAAGGAGTTGTTGAAGAGGTAGCGCCCTGTGTCAGGCTGAGCGGAGTCGAAGCCTGAACGATTTAGACATGGGCACCCTTCTGCCGAAGGCATCCCTTCGGGAGACTCCGCTCAGGGTGATATATATTGGAGTGTAATATGATCGCTCGTATCTGGCGCGGCAGAGTACCCGCCTCCAAAGCCGATTCGTATCACGAATACCTCAAGAAAACCGGGTTGGACGATTACCAGTTGACACCCGGCAACAAAGGGGTGACAGTCCTGCGGCGCATCAAAGGCGACGAGGCGGAATTTTTGCTTATCACGCTGTGGGATTCCTACGAGTCGATTAAAAAATTCGCAGGTGAGGATTATGAAAAAGCCCGGTACTATCCAGAGGATAATGACTACCTGCTGGAATTCGAGCCGAATGTTAGTCACTTTGAAGTACTCATCTAATCAATGCAGAAGGAAGGAAGTTACACGTGAAGTATTTATTCTTTGTTATCTGTCTCTTGAGTACCACGCATATCGAGTTGCGCTCGCAAACGAACGAGAAGCAAAAGGTCACACCATATTTTGCAGCGTTAACCGTATCGAATATCGACAGCGCTATTCATTGGTATACACACTATTTGCCCTTGAAACTCCGCAACAGAGTCAATAACGCTCAGCGGGGGTTTAAGCAGGCAAACGTCGAAAACGAGCATATCCTCATCGAACTTGTCGAGTTGAAATCATCCGTGATGCACGATGACGCAGTTAAAAGCCTTCCTCAAGGAACGCGGGTTGTCGGCTTCGATAAACTCGGTTTTTCGGTTGCAGATTTTGATGCGTGTTACAAAGAAATGCAGTCAAAAAACGCTACGTTCCTTGGACGAGTGGTTGCCGACCAGGTCTCCGGCAAACGGATGTTCATCGTGACCGACCCCGACGGCAATCTTGTCCAATTCTTCGAGAAATAGCGGAGGATGGATATAAGCAGTTGGTGAAGGAGAAACATCCGGGAAAAGACTTCCCTTAGTCCCGGGATTGTAACCGCTCCTGAAACCAATCAATGGTGATGAGCGGATAGGTAGTGAAGGAATGGCGTAAGAAATAGTACTCAGTTCGAGGATGGTTGTCGGTGATGGGCGGAAATTCCTGCAACGCGCGCTCCATCGTTTCCTTGTCGGCAAGATAGGAATCCAACACATACCCTGGCGGCGCATAATTCTTTACCTCCGCAAAATCCGCTGTAACGAAATCCATTGTAAAGATAGCGTGGAATCGTTCCGGCGAAATGATGATCGGAGTCTGCGAACCGACAAGAAACACCCCTTGCGTATCCCAGGAAGACCGAAAGACCGCAACAGACTCGAACGATTCGGTGAACGATTTCATCGCCATTGCGACATCATCCTGCCGGGACCCGAACCACATCCATTGGCACACAAGCCCTCCTTCTCTCAACCGGGGTATAATCTGCCGATAAAAATCCCGAGCGTACAGCACGGTCGTTCCCGCAGAATTAAACGGCGGGGGCGGGTCGATGGTGACGATGTCGTACTGCTTGTTCGTCATCAGAATATAGTTTCTTCCGTCGTTAATGATGATGCGGCCGTTCGGATTGCGCAGGACGCTGGAGGCGTCAGCATAAAACAAGTCGAACACTTTCGGAACAGACGGTACGAGTTCGACGGCATCGACCTGCAAGCCGTGCAACAACGCGGAACGAAACGTAGAACCCATGCCGAACGCAACAATGAGCATCCGCTCGGGGTTTGCATGGAGCGCGACCGGAAGGTGCGCCATGAGTCTGGTTTCCGCCACTTTCATGGTTGTCGCAACGCCGTCGATGTAGAGGCGTGGTTTCGTTCGCGTGTCATTAGTGGAGGCGAACACGGAAGCGACTTCATCTTCAAGCAACCGGTATTCGCCGCTTTCCGACTCCACGAGACCAATGAGCCACCGTGTCGTACGCTCATAGAAATTCTCCCGCCCGACTTGCATAATCATCACACATCCGGTCAAGAGTACCGTAATCACAACAGGATACGCCCTCCAGGCAAACGACTGCGAAACCGGACGCTCATACCGCGAAACGAAGAGGGCAATGAGAATATTCGCGATGCCCAACAGGAGAATGCTGTGAGCCGTGCCGATCGCGGGAAGAAGCACAAAGCTGGCGAGGAAGGCTCCCGCAATCGATCCGGCGCTGTTTGACGCGTACACCACGCCGACATTTTTTCCGGAACGCCCGTCGCCATTCACCAAGACGACGACTAACGGAAATGAAATACCCATCAGGATTGTTGCCGGGAGGATCACACCGAGGAGCACCACGAGAGTCGAAATTTCTGCCGTTGCACCGACAAGAAAAACAGACCCCACTGCACATATGCCGATGGCAAGCTGGCACAGCGACAGAATCAACCCGCGCGCGCGAGTCGTCGAAAGAAAACGATGATACAACAAACTGCCGAAAGCTATCCCGAATAAGTAGATTGCCAGAATGGAAGAAAAAGTATAAATAACCGTCCCCAGCCTCGGCGTCAACATCCTCGTCCATAATACCTGGTACCCGATTGCCGTCAGCCCGGAAATAGCGTACATCGCCAGTAACGCGGCTTCTCGCTTTCGTATCGATGTCGTTACGCTCTCCCGCTCTCCCGTTATGGGCTTTACCTCTTCCCCTGTTATCCTCAACGCGACGAGACCCACCAGCATGTTCACACTGACCGCAGCGTACAACGTGCCGCTGATTCCTATCAACTCAATGAGGATAAATCCGGCGACAAGCACACCCATGATTCCACCGAAGGTATTGATGGCGTATAACATGCTGATATGTTTTGCTGTATCGCGGTATTGCAATTCAACGAAACTCATGAGAGCCGGGAGTGTGGCTCCCATAAGAATGGCTGGGAGAAGTACCGCCACCGAAGCGACGATGAATTTTGCGGCGACAATGCCCGCCACCGAGCCGGATGCGCCTGCGAGAGCACTATACACCGGAACGATATTTTCGATAATGACTTTCGAGCCGAGCGCGGCGGCGCCGACTCCGAACTCGAGCATTCCGTACAGCCTGAGCAATTGAATGGAGGTGTACTTATCGGTTCGTTTTCCGAATGCAAAACTCCCGAGCGCTAAACCCGCGAGGAATGCCGCGACCACTGCGACAATTGAATGCGTGGTGTTGCCGAACACCAGCACGAGCATGCGCGTCCACACGATTTCGTACATCAGTCCCGCCGCACCGGAACAGAAAAAGAGAAGCGGTATGAGGGTAGGAATTTTCTGGTTCATAGTTCAAAAATGTTTGGCATTGTAGACAGGAATTAGGGGAAATGCAAGGTGAGCGTGTGAGCCGGAACATAAAATCTCTATGAACTATGCCGTTTTTTGAAACATTCTGACGTCTGAATTTTGCTTCCTTATTTTCCATTTTCTGACGCAACCTCTTTCCTTTTAGTTGGGCTTTTCCTACATTGTCCGTTGAATATTCATCATCATAGGCGGAGGTTCCGATGGCTTCATTTTCTCTCACTCTCAACGGCAAAAAGCAAACGGTCGATGTCGAACCCGAGATGCCGCTCCTGTGGGTTATCCGTGACGTGATCGGATATACCGGCACAAAATTCGGCTGTGGGCAAGGGCTGTGCGGTGCGTGCACGGTACATGTCGATGGCGAAGCAACCCGCTCGTGCGTCACCCCGGTTGAACTCGTCGCCGATAAACGCATCACGACCATCGAGGGACTCTCTCCCGACCGCAGTCACCCGTTGCAACGCGCGTGGATTGCCGAAGATGTGCCGCAGTGCGGCTACTGCCAATCCGGACAAATCATGTCCGCCGCCGCGTTGCTCTCACAACGTCCGAAACCGACCGACGCCGATATTGACGCGACGATGGGCGGACACATTTGCCGGTGCGGAACCTACAACCGCATCCGCCGCGCCATCCATGTCGCCGCCGGAACTCCCGAACCGGTTGGCGGAGGAGGTGGCAAACAATGAGCACAACAACTCTCAACAGACGCGACTTTATTAAAGTCACCGCAACGGCGAGCGCCGCGTTCGTGCTCGGCTTTTACCTCCCGACGGAAGAACAACGCATGGTAAAAATCGGCGCGTTCGAGTCGTTCGAACCAAATGCATTTCTCTCCATCGACAATACCGGTAAGGTCGTCATTACCGTCGCCAAATCGGAAATGGGACAGGGCGTCCGCACGTCCCTGCCGATGATTGTCGCAGAAGAATTAGAAGCCGACTGGTCGAAGGTTGCAGTGGAACAAGCGCCCGCCCATCCGAACAAATACGGAAGTCAAGGCACGGGCGGCAGCGCGAGCGTCCGTCGCTCCTACGACATGCTTCGCAAAACCGGCGCCACTGCGCGCGAAATGCTCATCACCGCCGCCGCTCAACAATGGGGCGTTGATGTATCGTCCTGCTACGCCGAACAAGGCACGGTCGTCCACAAACCGAGCGGCAAGAAGCTGTCGTACGGTGCGTTAGTCGACACCGCGGCAAAGCTTCCGGTTCCGGCGAATCCAACTCTGAAAGACCCCAAAGACTTCCGCATCGTCGGTAAACCGACGAACCAGATTGATACACCCAGCCGCGTGGACGGCACCGCGCAATTCGGCATCGACGTACGAGTACCGGGCATGGCGTACGCCAGTTTGGAACATTCCCCCGTCTTCGGCGGCAAGGTATCGAGTTTCGATGCTGGTAACGCGAAGAAGATAGCAGGGGTAATAGACGTCGTGCAGATTGACGAGGGCGTCGCCGTCCTCGCGACAAATACTTGGGCGGCATTCAAAGGCAGAGAAGCGCTTACGGTCAAATGGGACGAAGGAAAACACGCGGGCCAATCGCAGGAAAACATCTGGAAGACATTTGAAGACGCGGCAAAGAACCCCGGTTCCTCAGAACATTCCGCGGGTGATGCCGCCGTTGCGCTCGGAGGCGCCGCGCAAAAAGTCGAAGCCGCGTACCACATTCCTTTTGTCGCCCATGCGACGATGGAACCTATGAACTGCACGGCGCATGTTCGCGGCAACACTTGCGAAATCTGGGCGCCGACGCAAGTGCCGCAGTCCGCGCAAAACGAAGCCGCACGAGTGCTCGGAATTCCAGCAGACAACATAAAGGTCAACGTGACACTCTTGGGGGGGGGGTTCGGCAGGCGGCTGTATAATGATTTTGTCGCGCAGGCGGTGAAAATTTCCAAAGCCGCTAACGCGCCCGTCAAGCTCGTCTGGAAGCGTGAAGACGACATGCAGCACGACCTCTACCGTCCCGCGGCATATAGCGTTATGGCAGGCGGACTCGACGCCCAGGGTTCACCGGTTGCCTGGACACACCGCACAGTGGGCGCAAGTTCGAAGGGGCTGGTAACCGGAGGAATTATTCCGCCGTATTCCATCCCGAATATTTCCATCGATTCGCATATTCTCGATACCGGCGTGCCTATTGGAGCATGGCGTTCGGTCGGACCTTCGGTCACTGCGTTCTTTATCGAAAGCTTCGTGGATGAATTGGCGATAGCGGCGAAAAAAGACCCGTTTGAATACCGCCGCAGTTTATTGGGAAATAAACCGCGGCTCAAAGGCGCGCTTGAACTCGCGGCTGAAAAAGCCGGCTGGGGCAAGCCGCTTCCGTCAGGACGAGCGCGTGGGATCGCGTGTTGCGAGTCGTTCGGAAGCAGTATTGCTGAAGTGGCGGAGGTTTCGGTCGGTAACGATGGCGTGTTGAAAGTTCATCGAGTTGTGGTGGGAATTGATTGCGGTCCCGTGGTGAACCCGAAAACCATCGAAGCACAAATTGAAGGAGCGATCGCGTACGGTTTAAGTGCGGCGATCAAGGACGAAATCACGATTGAGCGCGGACGCGTGAAGCAGGCGAATTTCGATGATTACCGGATCGTGCGCATAGACGATATGCCGAAGGTCGAAGTCCACATAGTGCCCAGCACCGAGAGTATGGGCGGTATCGGCGAGCCGGGCTTGCCGCCGATTGCGCCCGCTGTGTGTAACGCCATCTTCGCACTCACCGGTAAACGCATCCGCAGACTTCCGATTCGGGCGGAGGATTTGCGGAAGGGGTAGGGGG
>DASWKY010000125.1:0-4626 GCA_036396395.1 Bacteroidota bacterium
TCAAGAGAATGCCTCTGGCAAATACCTATCCCACCTTTCCGGCAGTGGTTCTGTGTGTTATTCTGTACGTTTTCCCCGTTTGCATCCCTCCCAAATCTTTCGTTCATTGCCGTTCCACATTTGAGTATTAACCCTTGCACATTTACGAGACGTAGCGAGCTACGTCTCTACACGTACAATAAGGAGAGTTCCCATGAAACGCATACTCGTGTTCCTGAGCCTGTTGGTTGTTGTCGCCGGCGTTTCGGTAATGACGCAACAGCCACCGATCGTCGACCGGGAGTTGTTTTTCGGCGACCCGGAGATTTCCGGCGCGCAGCTTTCCAACGACGGAAAGTATATTTCGTTCATCAAGCCGTATAACGGCGTCCGCAACATCTGGGTGAAGGAACGCAACGCGCCGTTCGAAAGCGCCCGCCCGTTGACGGCGGATACCACTCGTCCGGTGACCAGATCCTTCTGGTCCCGCGACAGCAAGTATATTCTCTACACGCAGGATAAGGGCGGCGACGAGAATTTCCGCGTGTATTCGGTCGACCCGAACGCCACGGGCAGTCCCGTGCCGCCTTCTAACGACCTGACGCCGGTGGAGAAAGTGCGCGTCATGATCATTGACGTGCCGAAGAATACCCCGAACGAAATCCTCATCGGGATTAACGACCGCCGCGCCGACCTGCACGATGTGTACCGGCTGAATGTTACGACCGGCGAACGGAAGCTCGTGCGCAAGAATGACAGCAACGTGGCGGGCTGGCTTGCCGACCTGAACGGGACGCTCCGGCTCGGCGTGCGCATTAATTCCGCGGGCGGGACGGACATTCTGCGCGTCGACCCGGATACACTCGTGGTCATATACTCGGTGACGGCGGATGAATCGGCGGACCCGTCACGGTTTACACCCGACGGCAAAAAGGTATATATCGTAACGAACAAAGGCGATAAGCTCGACAAAACGCAATTAGAACTCTTTGACCTAGCTACCGGCAACACTGAAGTAGTGGACAAAGACCCGTTGAATGAAGTCGATTTAGGCAACGTGGCTTTTTCCGACGTCACGAACGAACTGCTGGCGACGTTCTACGTCGGCGACCGCGTGCGTGTGTATCCGAAGCAGAAAAAATTCGGCGAGGACTGGGCGAAGATGAAGAAAGCTCTCCCCGACGGCGAAGTGTCGCTTGCCAGCATGACCGAAGATGAAACGGTTTGGATGTTGACGGTCTCCAGCGACGTCGACCCGGGTTCGCGTTACATTTACGACACGAAGACGGGCAAAGCAGAGTTGGTGTACCAATCGCGCCCTAACCTGCCATCCAAAGACCTCTCGCCGATGAAGCCCGTGACCTATACCGCGCGGGACGGCATGATTATCCACGGGTACCTGACATTACCGAAGGGCTTGCCCGGGAAGAATCTCCCGACAGTGATGGTGATCCACGGCGGGCCTTGGGCACGGGATACGTGGGGCTACGACGCCGAGGCGCAGTTCCTCGCCAACCGCGGCTATGCGGTGTTCCAGCCGAACTTCCGCGGCTCCACCGGCTACGGAAAAAAATATCTCAACGCAGGTAACAAGCAATGGGGCACCGGCTCGATGCAGCACGACATCACCGATGCGGTACAGTACCTTATTACAGAAGGCGTCGCCGACGCGAAGCGCGTGGCGATTTACGGCGGTTCGTACGGAGGCTATGCAACGCTTGCGGGTCTAGCCTTCACGCCGGACCTGTATGCGGCGGGAATTTCCTACGTGGGTCCTTCAAACATCATCACCCTGTTGAATTCCATCCCGCCGTACTGGGCGCCGGTGAAGAAAATCTTCGCCGTGCGGGTCGGCGACATGGAAGACCCGAAAGAACTGAAAATGCTCGAAGCGCAATCGCCTTTGAACTCCGCAAAGAACATCAAAGCGCCGCTCTTGGTGGTGCAGGGGGCGAATGACCCGCGCGTAAAGAAGGCGGAATCCGACCAGATCGTCGTCGCCATGCGCGAGCTGGGCAGAGGAGTGGAATACATCGTCGCGTCGGATGAGGGTCACGGTTTCGCCGGGCGTGATAACCGCATGGCGCACTACACGGCGATGGAGCGGTTCTTCTCAAAACACTTGGGCGGGCGACATCAGGAATCCGTCACGCCGGAAGTGCAGAAAAAGCTTGCCGCGCTCACAGTGGATATTAGGACCGTTACGATGCCGGAGAAGCCCGCCGCGGGCGGAGCGGTATCCGTGATGACGGCATTCAAAGGCTCGATGCTGAAGCCGTATACCGCAAAGTATTCGACGAAAGTCAGTACGATGGGACAGGAGCTGACGGTCTCGTCGACGCGCACGGTTTCTGAAGCACAGTCGGGCGGAAAGAATGTGTGGCGCATCATCGATGTCGGGAGCAGTCCCATGGGTAATGCCATAGATACGCTTGAGCTTGATGCGGCGACACTTTTGCCGGTTCGCCGCGCAGGACAACAGGGTATGGCGACGATGTGGTTCACATTCAAATCCGACGGCGTTGAAGGAAAAATAGTCGCGGGACCGCAAGAGATGCCGATCAACGCCAAGCTTGCGGGTCCGGTTCTTTCCGACGGCGCGGGTATTGAAATTCCGTTAAGCACGCTTCCTCTTGCCGAAGGCTACACCGGGACGTATGAAGCGTTTGATATGATGCAGGCGAAAAGCAAGAAGATGTCTCTGAAGGTTGTCGGCTCTGAGAACGTCACAGTTCCCGCCGGTACGTTCGACACATTCAAGGTTGAGATAACCCCTGCGGACGGCGAGGCGGGAGGCTCGACGCTGTGGATTTCCAAAGATAGCCGCCGCACGGTGAAATCCGAAGTGCAGTTGCCGCCACAAATGGGCGGCGGCAAGGCGCTGGGCGAGATGGTGAAGTAGGTTGACAAACCTGCGGGATATCGAAAACCTCGCAGGTTTTTTATTCCATGAAGGGGGTACAGAGTTTAAGTAGGGGCACGACATGTCGTGCCCGAAAGATGTACAACAGCCTAATGCGCCGGTCGTCAGACTTCGACCCGCTTCGATGAGCGAAGCGAGCGAACTCTGGCGAGCGTCTCGCCGAGGGCTTGGGGTGAATTACCCTGACGGCTCGGCGGTCCCAAAGGGATTCCTTCGGGAGAAGCCTTCGCCTTAGCATTTTGGTATAACACAGAACCACACAGGCGTGTGGTTCTGTTTGTTTTCCGGCATATTGCTTCTTTGAGCAAACTTTGCTTCTTTCAGGTGTATTAAATCAACCGGAGCGCCGTGGAAACCATTCTGCTTGTCGATGACGACCCATCAATGTTGTATCTTACGGAGACCTTTCTGAAGGACTCCGGTTACCGCGTCATAACGGCAAAAGACGGGCTGGAGGCGCAGGAATTTCTCTCCACTACGAAGGAAGAAATAGCCACGATTGTTCTTGATTGGACCATGCCGGGCATGACCGGTATTGAGGTGCTGAAATGGCTCAAAAAACAAGAGAAGCTTGAGCATATCCCCGTGGTCATGCTGACTGGGATGGCAAGCCCCGACCATATCAGGCAGGGAATTGAAGAAGGCGCGTTTTATTATCTCGTGAAGCCTGCGGACACGAAGATTATTAAGTCGATTGTTCAGGCGGCTGTTGCGGACTTCCGGCTCAGACGGCAACTCAGCACACAGGTTCAGGAGGGCGAGAATCCGTTTCGGAATCTTCAAGAGGGTGTGTTCCGGTTCCGGTCACTTTCGGACGGAGAATACCTCGCTGTCAGGATAGCCAATACCACAGGATCGCCTCAGTATGTCGTCGGCATCACGGAAATCATCACGAACGCCATCGAGCATGGGAATTTAGGCATCTCGTACCGCGAAAAATCGGAGTTAATCGAAAAGGGCATGTGGCTGAAGGAAATAGAGCGACGCGTGGAATTGCCCGAGAACGTCAACAAGTACGTGCAGGTGACCTTCAAACGGTATCCCGACCACCTTACACTGCTGATAGAAGACCAAGGTCCCGGCTTCGAATGGAAGCAGTACATGCTCATGGACGAGGTGCGTGTGTTCGATAACCACGGCAGAGGCATTGCCATCACCAACAAGTACCTCAAGGTGGAATTTCAGGGCAAGGGGAATAAAGTGTTGTTGACGATACCTGTGTAGAAAATTTACCTCCCCCATATCCCCTCACTGAGGGGGACAAAAGGGGGAGGTTTTTTCTTTATTGGTAGCGGCACGTTGCGACGTGCCCCTACGGGATTGTTCACTTCTTATTCTTCTGCGTTCTATAATTCTCGTACTGGATCGCCTTTTTCGCCCGCCTCGTATCACTGCTGTCCTTCAGGAGTTGTTCGAATTTATCCAACTCTGTTGCCTGCCGGCGTAAGTCTCCAGAAGCCGCACCTTGTGCCGATGCCGCAGGCGACGCCATCAACATTGATTTCGCTTCGCGCAGTTCGTTTGCGGCGTCGTCCACTCTGCCCTCATCGACGGCTTGCATCGCGCGTTCGACGCGGCGGGTGGAGACGGCAATGTCGGCTTTCGACTGCGCTTCCATGTCGCGGTTCTTTTCGATGATCACGTTGTCATTGGTATAGTGAATCGTGACGTTGAAATCCGGCATGCGCCGAAGTCCGGCGAATTCCGATTTGTAACGCAAGACG
>DASWKY010000126.1:0-4086 GCA_036396395.1 Bacteroidota bacterium
GCCCGATGCTTCGATCTCCGGATTGCTTCGTGATGAGATCGCGAAACGACTGGAAAAAAAAGAAGGCGTGATACTTTTGCAGAACCGGCGGGGATTCTCGCATGTGGTGGAATGCTTCGACTGCGGGCATGTGGAGAAATGCGACAACTGCGACGTGACGCTCACCTACCACGTCACCAAAAAACACTTGCGCTGTCATTACTGCGGCTTTGTGAAAAAGCCTCCGACGGTTTGTCCTGATTGTAAAGGGTTTGAAATCCGCTTCCATGCCTTTGGAACACAGCAGGTACATCAGGAGCTACAACAGTTGTTCCCCGAGGCAAAAACACTGCGCATGGACATGGATACCACCACGCGCAAAGGGGCGCACGATAAGCTCTTAACGCAGTTCGGGAACGGCGAGGCAGACATCCTGCTCGGTACCCAAATGGTTGCCAAGGGGCTGGATTTTCCCCGCGTTACGCTCGTCGGTGTTATCTCTGCCGATACGCAGATGCTACTGCCGGATTTTCGCGCCTCGGAACGGACGTTTCAGTTGTTGACGCAAGTTGCGGGCAGATCCGGCAGGGCGAAGCTCGCAGGCGAGGTCATTATTCAGACACTCCAGCCCAACCATTACAGCCTGAAGCACGTCGTGGCGCACGATTTCCCGGGCTTCTATAAAGAGGAATTAGCATACCGGCAGGAGTTAGACTACCCCCCGTTCTCGCGCATTGTGTTGGTGGAATTCAAATGCGAACGCGAACACGAGGCGTACCATCATGCAAAAAAATTCGCTGAGTTTCTCACGCACCAAACAATCGAGCGACATTCGATTCTTTTGGGTCCCGCGGATGCGGCAATCCCGCGGGTAAGGAATAAATTCCGCAAGCACGTGATCATCAAGAACCTCAAGAGCAAAGACCCGTCCGGCTCGTTGCTCCATGCCGCGCTACTCAATGCCAAGCGACAGTATGACTCTTCGCCGCTTGGCAAAAATAGAAATGTGCAGATGACAATTGATACGGATCCGGTGGGGATGATGTGAAGCGAGTGCTGAGTGGGGATTGGAAAAACAAAAAAAAATGTCCGACTTCTTACAGGCACGCGAGAAATTGGACATCTTAATGTACACAACAAGACCTCCTGTGCTTCCACAAAAGGTCTTGAGAAATGTCGATAACTATATTCTACTACAGCGATATACCGGCGTTGAGTAGAATAATCGATGTGGGCTGGTCGTACTTCCCCGTGAACGTGCTGGTGAAGCCGGGTCCGGAGGCAACAAATTCTAAATCGTATTCAGGCTGTGCGCCCAACAATTTTATTTCAACGAAAAACTTGCCTCCAATTTTCACTCCGGCGCCGAAGCCGTACGCAAACGCAGAAGAAGAAAAAGATTTGTAGGAGTACTGATTTCCTCCTGAAGTCAAATCGGCGTCTGGAGAGCTTCCGAGGACAAGTCCACCCTGCCCCGTGAAATAGATGGTTGCAACGGGACCAAGACCGGCGGAATATTTAATGCCTACCATAGGCCATATCGTCGTCCAGGAACCGACGTCGCCGCTGTACGACCCTCCGATGTTGTCCTCCACATATTCTTCACTGATACCGTTGGACACATACGAAAAACTTCCCACAACTGTGAGCATTGGTACGAGTGAGATGTCAAGATGCAAGCCGGCGGAGAATCCTGTCGTCGCGCCGCCCGCCTGCGTAGATGATGTAGATGCAAAATCTCCCATCGGCATAGCCAATCCTCCCGTTACACTGAGGCTCACTGATGGTATTTGCGCGGCAGCGCGTGGGCTTACAACCGCACACACTACGACACAAACGACCATTGCAACAAGTACACGGTGCATTCTCATATAAGACTCCTTAATGGTTGATGGGGATAAAATTACGAAGAGCGCTCTCGAAATGCAAATACCCTCTAAAAACCAGCCTTTTGACGACTTAAATTGTATCGCAGGACGCTATCGTATGAACTACAGCTTCACGCGCACAACTGCCCTCATGTTCAGGATAAACGTATTTTTTCGCTCTGCTTCCCTGCTTCCCAAGCCGGAAAAAATTGTAGACCCCGTGCGTTCATCCTGGTCGGACTTTGCCCAGTAATAACTCGCCTCTACGATTCCATCGAATATGGTGGAGAGCGGGATACTAATGCCCGCGCCAAGATTAATGAGCGTGCCGTTCTTAGAAATAAAATTTATCGTCGTCGTGGTATCCGGTCCGACAACAGAGACGATACCGCGCGCGAGTGTGAAATATCCGACGTCCAGCCGGGTATACAACGCGCCCCGGAACGCAAAATATTTTCCGCCGATTGTTGCCGCGCGGAATATCGCGTCGGGAGCATTAATGCGCGTGATTGTTTGCGGTTGCTGTCCTGAAGACAGAAATGTATCGCGGAACTCTGTCTCGTCAAACGAAAAAAAATTATACCGGTACGCGCCCACAAGGGCGATGTCGCCCTGGAAGATCGGAACTTCCAATTCTCCGGTAATTCCGTACCCGGTTTTCCAATTGTCACTGAAGTCTGCCGGATCAGTGGGAAAAGCAACCCCGCCGCCAAACGACAAACTCACGCGCTGACGGAACTGCGCGGAAAGCTCGGGAGTAGCGGACATCATCAGTATTAAAAAAAGAAGGAACTGTTTCATCGTGATTTCAAGTGGAAAGAAATTATGAACGCAAGGACGTCAAATACTTTGTTACTCCGTTTTCCAGCGATGTGTGAGGCGTCGTGAAACCTGTAGAGCGTATTTTTTCCATCGTTGCTTCTGTGAAGTTTTGATATTGCTCCGATAACTCGGCTGGCATGTCAATGAACTGAATACGCGGTTCTTTGTTAAGCGCGGAAAAGACAGCAAGCACGAGGTCGAGAAATGTCCTCGCCAATCCGGTTCCGCTATTATACAATCCGCCCGCATGCGGCGACTGCCAGAGCCAGAGCATGTGGTCGATGCAATCTTCAACAAAGACGAAGTCTCGTTTTTGCTCGCCATCTTTTATCGCCGGGTCGTTGGAGCGGAACAGCTTGACTTCCCCGTTGGTCATGATTTGTTGATACGCTTTCCAAACAACGCTCGCCATAGCTCCTTTGTGAGCTTCGCGCGGCCCGTATACATTGAAAAATTTCAAGCCTGCCCAACGCAGGGGTGTTTTTCTTCCTTCGGCTATTTGTTTATAGACCCAAATATCAAAATCATTCTTACTGCGGCCATAAAGATTAAGCGGACGAAGCTTCTCAGGATGGGTGGTGTCGTCGAATCCGAGGGAGCCGTCGCCGTACGTCGCCGCGCTTGATGCATAGACGAGCGGTTTCTGTTCACGGGCACACCAGTTCCACAGCCTCTGAGAGTATTCAAGGTTATTTTTGAGCAAAAAGTTCCAATCAGTTTCGGTCGTGCTGCTGCATGCGCCGAGATGAAACACGGCATCGGGTGTTAGGCGATTCTGCTCCAGCTCGTCCAGAAAATTGAGATGCTCAAGAAAGCGAAAACCCTTGAGTCCGGGCCAATTCAGATGTTTGCCGGGAGTTAGAGGATGGTCAATGAGAACCAATTCAGAGCCAGCTGTTGCGAGCCGAGTTGCGAGATTTGAGCCAATGAATCCAGCGGCGCCGGTGACGGCAATCATTTTACTCTCCATGAGTGACGATACAAAGTCGGTTTAGAAAAAGAACTTTGCAAGTTTTAATGCCCCTTGCTTCCAGGGAGCGCGGTGAGTTACACCTGAAACATTCTTTAATTCCGACACATTCTGAAGATACCACTTATAGTTTCTAAGCAACGCGTCCTTGTTCGAATACTTCGGACGGAATCCCAACTGCCGTTCCGCCTTTTCGATAGAGACGAACGATTCCTTGCCGACTTGTTCGTAAATCCATTTGTATAACGGCGAAAGATGTACTTGCTCCAACATGCGAAGAACAAGAATTGCCGGGCGTTCCGGGATAGAGATGATTCTCTTTCCGTGTCCAGCTTCATCGAGCACGGACTGGAAATCTTCGACCAGAGAACGATATTCTTTTGCGCCAATGTTAAACTCTTCGTTTACCCGGTCGGCTGGAAGCGTAGCGCACAGCCAAATCGCACC
>DASWKY010000127.1:0-5355 GCA_036396395.1 Bacteroidota bacterium
AGCGAGAAAAAAAATCTCCCAAGTGTGCGCATCGCGGTTCCTCCGTATTCGTGTGTCATATAAAAAATATGTATTGAGCTTTGTTGACTGGCTCGCTTATGAGCGGTCTCTACAACTTTTTTGTTTGCGTAGTACCGGGGCGGTGCTTGTAACACCGCCCCGTTTTTTTGGCTCAGCCTCCATAGCCACAGTATTCTATGGAGACCACAAGCCGACATCCACATCAGGCAAAAAATTGCCGACAGCTTGGTTCTCTTCCTCGATGATCCCTTTCTTTAATAACGTACGTTGTTCGCATACAAATCTGTTGCGAAGGGATTACCTCCCTCTTTGCACAACAGACGTTTCGCCGCCTCCGACAAACCCGACAATGAAGACCTCGCGGTTATTCGACCAGACAGATTGATAGGAAACGTTATTATCCCGAAGCTGGTCGTATAAATACCAATCTGAACCATTATAGTGATAAACGTATCCGCTACTGCCGACGACAAAAAGGTTTGTCGAAGATATTCCTGAGATATCGGTAAACGCAAAAGTTGGTTCGCTAAAAAGAGACTGCCACCCGGAAGGTGATTGTCGAAACACTCCAACCCCGACCGTGAACAACTCGCCCCCGACTACTTTCACTTCACAACAGCCGAATTTTTCCGGAACGCCAAACTGACGGACAAAGGAATCCTGAATGCCCCAGGTATTTCCATCCCAATGCAATAGATAGATTGTAAAAACTCCTTGTGGACCGAAAATATATGCTGTCGCATACACATCATTAGAACTCAGTCCGCCAATGCTGTTAATCCAGACGTTGTTGGGAATTGGAACTTTTGTCCATTGTGTACCGTCATAGTGGAACATCGTACCTTCTGTTCCGCCTGCCCAAATGTCGTTAGGAGCTATTCCCCAGACTGCTTGAAGTAAACCGCCCCCATTCACTTTGTATTCCGTCCATGTTTGACCGTTATAATGGAGTATCAAACTCGAGTCTAAAAAATTCGGAGGTGGGGTGGGGTTTTGATAACTGCGTGCTCCAACAGCATAGATATTATTAGCATCAAACCCATAGATTGACGAAAGATCAATTATTCCTTCTATGATCCCGCCTTCACTTGGATGCAATCCAACAGGTTTCCACCTGCTACCATCGAAATGAAACATTTTTCCGAATCCACGAGCATTACGTCCCACAGCGTAAACATCGTTTGGCGAGCTACCCCAAATATCGTACATGGTTGTCTGAAAGCTCTCTGGGTACGCAAGCGTATCAATTGTCCACGCATACTCCCGCGGGTTTTTAAAGCCCGGCTCGGTTGGGCTGTTGCAGGCAAACAGAGCGAACAAAACAAAAAATAATAGCGAGAAAAACAATCTCCCAAGTGTGCGCATAACGGTTCCTCTGTATTTGTGTGTCAAGTTATAATCTGTATTGAGCTATGTTTCTTCGCAGTTTCCGCGGTTGGGGAGAGCGGTGGTCCAATGTTGGATCGTGTCGGTCAAAGGGTATGCATATACCCACCCATGTTATAAACCACTACAATAAAAATGTAGTTTCTTCAGGAGCCAATGTCAAGCGTAAAACCCTCATTGTCTCAGCATTGTGACGCGCACCCGCCTCCGTACAAGTACGGAGTCCGTACCAGTACAAGTACGGAGAGTCTGTATCCGTACAAGTACGGAGTCCATCCGTACAAGTACGGATGCGCGCTCTGTACTAGTACGCAGTTTGTAGCGTACACAACGATTGTGCGTTAATGCAGGATGAACCCGAAGACGGCGAACAACACCAGCGCGCCCAAGCCGGCAACGGCGGCATAGGGAAGCTGGGTCTTCACGTGGTCAATGTGGTCGCTGGCGGCGGCCATAGAAGAGACGAGAGTGGTATCCGAGATAGGCGATGCGTGGTCGCCGAACACGCCGCCGCTCAGCACTGCGGCGATACACAGAGGCAGGCTGGTTTCGGTCAACCCTGCGGTCGCGACGGCGATGGGCATCATGATGGCGAACGTTCCCCAGCTCGTGCCGGTCGAAAAGGCGATAAAGCCTGAGGTGAGAAATACAACGGGTGCAACGGCGGCGGGATGAAGCAAGGCTTCTGCGACGGAGGCAACATACTGTCCGGTGCCGAGTACTTTAGTGGTGTCTCCGATTGCGAAGGCAAAGTTCATCAGGATGCCGAGCGGGATGAGTCCGCCCATGCCTTTAAGTGTCAGGTCAATGACTTCCCGCGTGTTCAGAATTTTTTGCCGGATGGACAATACCGCCGCGACCGTGATGGCGGCGAGGACTGACCACAGCACGGACGTCGAGCCGGAGCCAGCCGTGAGGTCTCCGTCGCCGGTAATAAACAGCCCGGCAGGCATCATGATAATCATGGCAAGCACCGGGAGAATCATGTTCGACGCGCGGTACGGGATGTTTTCTTTCGGGGGGATGGAGACCGTTTCTTCCGAAACAACGGGAACGGCTCCGTCGGCAATTGTCTTGCCCGTAGTTTCAGAACGTATTTCGGCTTGTTTCATCGGCCCGAAATCCTTGAATGTAAATGCGATAAACCCAACAAGCCCAAGCGCCAGAATTGCATAAAAATTAAACGGTATCGTTTGAAAGAACACTCCGAGAGAGTTCTGCACACCTTCGCGGTCGAGCAAGCCCAACACATACGCGCCCCACGCGTTCAGGGGAATCAGAATGCACACCGGTGCGGAGGTGGAGTCACAGATATAGGCGAGTTTCTCGCGGGAAATTTTGAACCGCTCGAAGATCGGGCGCGCAACCGCTCCGGTCACAAGGCAGGTAATGCTGGATTCGATGAAGATGGACATGCCGATGAGCCATGCCATTACAGACGCCCCGCGGCGTGTGCGCACAAGGTTCTTCCTTTGTATCCACTCCACAAACCCCCGCACCCCGCCGTTGCGCTGTGTCAGCATAATCAGCGCGCCGATGAGGGATGAAAAGATAATCACGCGCGTGTTACCCGCGTCCTTAAACACATCGATACAGGACTGAATCGCCGAACCCAGTCCGGTAAAAATGTTGCCGCCCGAAATAATTACCCAGCCCGACCAAATGCCTAAAAACAGCGATAAAAATACCTGCCGTGTCCAAATCGCCAACACGATAGCTAATACGGGGGGTAGTATGGAGAGCCAGCCGTAGGCCAAGATAGTTTCCAATTATCAGTTGTCAGTTAAGAAACAAGAGAGTTATTGCTTAGCGGATAAGCGCTACAAAACACGCCGGGCAGTATAGAGGAAAAAACGACGAGTTGCAACGCCTAACGGTGGAATGGTTGATAGAGACTGCTGAAAAATAGAATAAAGATGTCATTCCTGCCGTAGGCATCCCTTCGGGAGAAGAGCCTGCCTGCCCTGCCTACCGGCAGGCAGGCTCGGAATGACACAGTGCTGAGTATTCTTCAGAAGTCTCTAATACTTAATTTGTGAGTCTAAATTCTACAGGAATAGAAATGCGCGTCTTCACGGGCTTGCCGCGTTGTTTGCCCGGAATGAATTTGGACTTCTTCACGGCGGTAACGGCGGCTTCATCACAGCCAAGCCCGATACCTTTCAAGACTTCCGCTTTCACCACGTCGCCGTTTTCGTTTACGTACGCGACCACCGTTACCCTGCCCTGCATCCCTGCCCGGATGGCAAGCTCCGGGTACACGAGGTTCTGCAACAGCTTTGTAATCCCCCCGACAAGTTGGGGAATATCCTCCACGGCGATAAAATATTCTTCGTCGGAGTCACCGCTAAGTTTCGGCGCGGGAGGCGGCGCTTCTGAAATCTCGCTGTCCACAATCGGCGCGTCGCTCAGGATTTCGTCCGCCGGCGCTTCGATGACGACGGGCGGCTTAACGGGAGCGGGAGGGCGTTCCTGCTGGCGCGTGACTTCAACGTCCTCCACGCTTACCAATTCCTGCGCCGGAGCGGTACGTTGTTGCGGTGTTTCAACGGCGGGAAAAAATTTAAAGCCCGCTATGGTGAGCGCGAGAGAAATGCTGAGCGAGATCTCATACACCGTCGAGGGCTGGGCGCCAAGATGCAGTTTTGCGTCTTTGTTTACTTTCGGCGGCAAACCTTCTGCGCGGCGCATTCTGCCGAGAAACGCATATTTGTATTTATCGAGAAACATGGTTCTGCTTCAATATACGGAGAAAGTGCACGCGCTGTTGCGCCGACGCCAACAAAAAACGGCGCGCCTTGTATCGCTGGCGCGCCGTTTTTTAACTTAGACGACTGTCTTGTTTACGTGTTTAGCCTGAGGCGGAATCCGGTCCTTTCTCCGTCTTCATGTTCTGTTTGATCTCCTGCACCTCGTTGCGGATCTCCTGTACTTTGCGTTTCAATTCCGCCATGTGTTTGCGCACGCGCGTGCCGGCGGCTTTATTCTGTTTCACGTAAAATTTTTCAAAGTCTGCCCGGAACGATTCTACCAAATCGAGTAGCTCTTGGTGCCGATTCATGTATGCCCTTTC
Organism: Bacteroidota bacterium; assembly: GCA_036396395.1. GTDB lineage: Bacteria > Bacteroidota > Ignavibacteria > UBA10030 > UBA10030 > JAKEEG01. The sequence continues at coordinate 4,481 of DASWKY010000127.1, forward strand.
TTGGTTACGAGTGAAACGTGAGAGTTATGTTTTTTTTTCGCCATTAATTTTTTGACGCGGTCTGCCGCGCGGTAGAGCCTGTTCATCATGGCAGAGCGCCGGTCGTACAGCCGTTTCAGCTTGCGCGGTTTCCGCTTCGCCATCGCGTAGGACGTCATTATAGGCATCCCCAGAGTGGAATCCAGATATGCGACGACGGTGTCCGGCAATTTATCGGGGTCGATTTTTCCCCAGCTCACCGCCTCGGCAGGCGTCGCGCCGGAAAGCCCGCCCGTATCGGGCCGCGCGTCGGTGATCTGGATAAAATAATCGTGCCCTTTCTCTTTTATCTTCAATACTTCTTGAATCTGCGGCTCGGTTTGCAGGATGAAATTTTTAGGCGACCCGCCGCCGAAGATCAACACGCCGCTCTTGCCGCCCGTTTGCTTCGCTTCCAACACAATCGCCGCCGTTTCATTCACGTCCGCCAGAACGTCGATCTGGCAGTGGTTGCCGAAGAGATTCGTCTCGGCGATATTCATCCCGATGGAACTGTCACCCGGGGAAGAAGTGTAGACCGGCACGCCGCACCGGTATGCCGTCGCTAAAATACTGCTGTAGGGAAGTTTCAGCAGGCGCTCGCGGGCGTAAATGTACTTTCCCAGGTAGTAGTGGATTTCCGATGTACTCATCGGGCGCTGGAACTCTGGCCCGCTGATAATCTGGCGGAAGAACTCATCGGTCTCCAGCAACACCTTGTAATCAAAGAGGATATCGTAAATACGGATGACGGCCTCTTTGCGCAACACAACGTCGTCCACGAATGGCGTGCCCCGGTGAAGCGAATGGCCGATGGCGAAATGCGTATCGTGATACAGGTTTGCGCCGGTGCTGAC
>DASWKY010000128.1:0-1615 GCA_036396395.1 Bacteroidota bacterium
AAAAATGACGGAGGTAATTCCCAAGAGAGCGAAGACCACCCGCGAATACGAAAATGCCCGATAGAAAAACGCCGCCGACATGACCATCAACATGCCGAAAAAGGCAAGCCGGGCAACGGCGAAGAATTCATCCGAAAAATAGACGACGCGCCGCGGGCTGTACATGTTTCGCGAGTGAAACAACAACAGCCAGACCGGGATTGCTACGAACGAGCCGTACACATACGCGTCGAGCGGCGGCTCGCCGACTATCAACGGCAAGTATTCCTTGAGAGGAGAATAGAAACGCAGCCAGTACGAAACAAGGAACGCCGCTTCAATCGCAAGGGCGTCGGTGAGAACGGTCAGGAGTGGAACAAGGAAGTCCTTACGGTGTTGCTGTGGCATGGTGAGTTACTTAAGTACCGAAGAGTTCCTGTTCGGCTTGCTGAAAAATAATATGCCCTATGGTAATGTGTCCCTCTTGAATGCGCTGGGTATCCTGAGCCGGAACGACGATTGCAAGGTCGACAAGACCTTTGGACGCTCCGCCGTCTTTGCCCAAGAATCCGATGCTGACCATTTTTTTCTCTTTCGCCGTTTGGAACGCACGATTAACGCTCTCGGAATTACCACTGGTGCTGATGCCGATCAGTATATCGCCTTCATTGCCCAGAGCTTCGACGGAACGAGCGAAGACGGCGTCGTAGCCTAAGTCGTTGGCGCCGGCGGTCAGGGTTGAGCTATCCGTCGTGAGCGCAATGGCGGGCAAGCCGGGGCGTTTAATGCCCGGACTAAGCCGAATGACAAGCTCGGTTGCAAGGTGCTGGGCGTCGGCGGCACTGCCTCCGTTGCCGCAGAGCAGGATTTTCTTCTTATTCTTGAGCGCAGTAACAACCAGCCCAATTGCTTTCTCAATCTCACCGATGCATTTCTGCTCGATGCGCTGTTTGGTCTGTGCGCTTTCTCGAAGCGAATCAACAATAAATTTGTGGCGGTTGTCCATAGTACATTTAAGAATGTGTTAGGCTTTGACTTTGATACCGGAGTGAATGGCGTCGGCAAAGTTTTTCATGATTGCGCCCTGCGAGCGCTCTTCCGTAATTGTGCCGGTCACAATGAATGACGCCCCGGCTTCGGCTTTCTTGCGGGCTTCCTCCGGTGTGCGAATGCCGCCACCAATAATCAATGGGAGAGAGCATTTCTTCGCGAGGAGTTGAATCATCGCTTCAGGCACGGACTGGTCGGCGCCACTGCCTGCGTCGAGATAGAGATATTTCATGCCGATGATTTCTGCGGCGAGCGCGTGTGCGAGAGCGATATCCGGTTTGTTGCGCGGAATAGGCTTCGTGTTGCTCATGAACTCCGCCGACGTTGTGACGCCGGACTCGATGAGCATATAACCGGTTGAAAGCGCCTCTAGCCCCATTTTTTTAATAACCGGCGCGGCGATGACCTGATTACCGATCAGGTGTTCCGGGTTTCTGCCGCTGATAAGCAGAAGAAACAAAATAGCGTCGGCGTTAGGGGAGACCTGCATCAGACTGCCGGGAAAAATAATAACCGGAACGGTCGTATTGCGCTTGACAAGCTTTATCTGTTCGTCGAACTCAGTCGTGTGCATCAAGCTACCGCC
>DASWKY010000129.1:0-3948 GCA_036396395.1 Bacteroidota bacterium
TCTGCAACGCGGGCTGTGTGCATTTGGCTAAGCATTGACCTGTCGGGGGAGTTGTTCAAGTTTTTTGAGTTTCCGGAGCGCCATCGGGAGCGTTGCGCCGTGATACATCATGGAGGCGATTGACCGGAGGGTGCGCTTGCCGATGAGCGAAGGCTGAACCAGTATTTCTTTTGTCGTCCGCAAGCCCCGCCACACGTTAAATTTTTTGTGCACGATGCGATGCAGGATCCGGTAAAATTCCGGGTGGTATTCGCCTGCAAACATCATGTCCATATCGTCGCTGTCCACCCAATTTTGTTTTTCATGCAGTTGAGGTTTGACCCGGTCATAAAATTTCGTGCCGGGAAGCGGATAAGAGACGGAGATGCCAATCTCGTCCGGTTTACAGTTTTTGACAACCTGTAGTGTTTTTTCAATGTCCGCTGCAGTTTCGCCCGGATAACCGAACTGCAGGAAAAATCCAACCCGTATGCCCGTGCTTTTCAGCAGTGCGGTTGCTTCATAAATCTGCTCGATGGTTGTTCCTTTTTCCATCGCGTCGAGAATTTTCTGAGAACCGGACTCCGCTCCAATCCACACCGTTTGACAGCCGGCATGTTTGAGAAGTCTGATAGTATCTTCCTTCAGCAAGAGGTCGGCGCGTGAAAGGCATTTGAACGGAATTTTCGCGTTCTCGCGGTTGACTATTTCGTCGAATGCGGTTACCCATCCGGGCTTAAGCCCAAAAATATCGTCAGCGAACCAGACATGATCCGGATGTGCGATTTGTTTGAGAACTTTCATTTCTTCGACAACATTCTGCGGACTCCGGCTATGATAGACCTGTCCGTAGATAGGTTTCGCACACCAGTTGCAATGGAATGGACATCCGCGCGTAGTGACGAGGTTGACCGAAAAGAAGCCGTGGCGGGTCATCCATGCTTCTTTGTAGCGATTCAGATCAACAAGGTCCCACGCGGGAAACGGGATGTCGTCTAGATTGGTGACAAGTTCGCGCCGCGGAGTCTTAGCATAGGAGCCGTTGCTGCGATAAGCCAGTCCGTGGATGTCGGAAACGTCTCGGTTCGGCGCGTTCAAGAGCTGATTGGCGAGTTCAGCCAGGGTATGTTCCGCTTCACCGCAAATAACGTAATCTGCGCCATGGGCGAAGTATTTTTCCAAATGGTCTGTCGCATCGGAACTGAAGATAATAACGGTGCTACCGTGTTTTTTCGCAAGTTGCGTCATCCGGAACGCCGCCTGGCGCATCCGGCTGAGACACATCTTCGTCAAATAATTAAATTGGTCGTCGTAAATCACGACGAGTTTCGGCCGGTGCTTTTGGAGAGAGGGGAGAATGCTCTCTTCGTCATCAGCGAGCATCACATCATGGAAGGCGACGTTAAGATTACGTTGCCGCAGAAAGCTTGCGGCGTAGAGCGTGCCGAGCGGCGGATAGGGCTTCATCGCCCGGAACTCTTTCGGGTCGAAGCGGAGGAAATAGGAATGTGTAAGCAGGATGTCTGCCATGCTCACGGAGAAAGCTGAAATTCAGAAAGTTTACGCTCGTATGAATCCAGTATCTTACGGGGAAGGTCGTGGTTGTATCCCGTACCGATATGTTCCTTAAAAAAGAAGATCTGTTCTCGTTGTTCTTTCGGGTACCGTGCATACCGTTTGTTGATTAACACTTTCCAAAAACGCATGAGCCACCGGTCGAGAGAAGTAAAGGGACTGCTCGAAAGAAGAAATTCCATTGCCGATTGTAAGAACGATTTGCTCTGAGGCGCCGTATGGTCTCCGGTAAGCGGTGTTGTGTAGTTCGGGAGAAAATGTTTCACCCACTGATTGTGTTTGAGAAATGGAGAGAGAACCCCGTGGTCGCTGAGTGGTTTGAGCGTCGCTATTTCAATCGCCGAATAAATATTTTGCTCCTCAAATTCTAAATGCTTTTCCGTGATAAATAAATTGAAACACAAGTGCTGTTTTAAGAGGGGTGGATAGATTCGTTTGAGCAACGCGATGATTGAGCGGCAGATCCATAACCGGTGTTCCGCGGTGATGATAAAAAAGTCGATGTCGCTTTCAAGGCTTGCAACGCCTTTGGAAAGCTCTCCGGAGACATAGACTCCCTTTACGAACGGGATATGCCGGATGATGTTGCCGACGCGAACAGCGTACTGCCAGCATTTTGCGGCATGTAATTCTTTTTCACGCCGCGAAGAAAGCCTATCCGCGATGGTTGCGCCGATGGCATAGTAGCCATCCTGGTGACCGACAATCTCTTGTTCAACTAAGCCGAGGCAAGCTTGTGAAATGTGTTCGACGTTTGTCGAATTGGACGGGAGAAAGGAATAAATTTCTTCTGCAGTCAGGGGATGTTGGAAAATGTCGAAATAGGAGAGCGTGCGAAGGATATCACGTTGAAGCGGTGTTGCCGCGCCAAGGGATTTCAAGGAAGCCCGAAGCTCGGTCTGTGTTTGGATACCGTCTTGCACTGTTTGCCTGTCCTCCATGAACCCCTCGCGTGATACATGATGATACAAAAGATTGAGTAGGGAAGCAACGAGACACCTTGGGTTGTCCTACACAAGGTATGAGAACACGGTACAAGAGAGTTGAAACAGAAACAAAATCTCGCTATATTACGATGAATTCGTTCAACTATGATTTACAGCACACGACGCAAATTGTGACCCGCCTCCTCAAACGCTTTGCCATTCTCGGTGGAATTTTCTTACTGCTTTTCTTTGCAGTCAATGATTTCCTGATGCCGCGTTATGTTCAACAAGGAAAAACAACGAAAGTTCCAAACGTGCTCGGTATGCCTGTGGAAACAGCTCTTCAAGTTCTTGCCGATAGCGGATTAGTGGGAAAAAAAGCCGAAGAACGACAGGATAAGCAATATCCATTGGGCAGTGTGGCTGTGCAAAACCCAATGCCTGGGGCGGAAGTGAAATTCGGCAGGGGTGTGTATCTGACGGTCAGCGGGGGAGAGCCGCAAGCGATGGTGCCTTCTCTGCGTGGGCGGTCGGTTCGCGATGCCACATTTGCCCTGGAACGTGTTGGTTTGCGTCTTGGGTCGATTCAATACGAAGTCTCGTCTGATTTTCCGGCGAATACGATTATCGAACAGGGCATCGCTGAGAGCACGATGGTCGCAACGGGAAGAACGATCAGTGTCTTTGTCAGTCAAGGCGCGCAGAGAGAACAAGTGCCGGTGCCTGACATCGTGCGAAAGACTCTTACCGAAGGCGAACGTTTGTTGTTGCAGACCGGATTAACGATCGGCAACGTGACCTACCAAGTGAACCCCGATTTACTACCGAACACCATTGTGGAACAATTCCCGCGCTCCGGCGAAATGGTCATCGCCGGTCAAGCGGTTGACATGGTTGTGACACGCCGGGCGGAACGCAGGCCCTCCAACGAAAACTAATATGGCTTCCTTTCGCATAGCTCCCTCAATCCTTGCATCGGATTTTACCAGATTGGCAGAACACATTATGCTTGTCGAGCAAGCAGGTATTGACTGGCTGCATCTTGACGTGATGGACGGACATTTCGTTCCGAATATCTCGTTTGGGCCCCCGGTGATCGAGGCGATTCGAAAAATCACAAAAGCGACACTTGATACGCATTTGATGATTGAACATCCGGAACGCTATCTGAAGGATTTCCGCGCGGCGGGTTCTGATATTATTACTGTTCATCAAGAAGTTTGTCCGGACCTTGTGAGGACTGTTGCCCGTATCCACGAACTCGGCGCAAAAGCGGGCGTTGCGATAAATCCGGAAACATCGGTATCCGTGCTTCAAGACGCAGTGCGCACAGCAGACCTGATTCTCATTATGTCGGTTCATCCGGGGTTCGGCGGACAAAAATTTATGCCCGATGCGCTGAAGAAGTTGCAGGAAGTAAAAAACATGATTCAGGCTTCTGGGAGAGATGTCTATCTTGAAATTGACG
>DASWKY010000130.1:0-4472 GCA_036396395.1 Bacteroidota bacterium
TTTATTTCGCTTGGACGGTATGCGGTACTGAAATTCGAACAACGTTGGTACGCGCGCGGCAACGACCTGAAACGCGTCCTCATTGTCGGGTCGAACGCCTTTGCTGTGCGTATCGTGCAAAGCATCAGGCAAAATCCAAAACTCGGATTCCAGATCGCCGGCTATTGCTCGACGGATAGCACCGGAGAAATGGCGTCGCTTGGAGTCGAACGCTTGGGCGGTATCAAAGAAGTGCCCGCGCTCATTACATCGCACGGCATTGACATTGTTCTTGTTGCGTTAGACTATACTGAACATGCAAAACTGTATGAGATGGTCACGGAGTGCGAAGGCTTAAATACGGAAATCATGGTCGTGCCGGATACGCTCGAATTGATGACGAGCCGGGTGCGCATCAAAGAGATCGAAGGCATCCCGTTCATTAAGCTAAAAGCTGTGCCCATGACAACATGGGGGAGAATAAGCAAGCGCCTGCTCGATATGATCGTCTCGGCTTTGCTTCTTGTACTCTGTTTACCTCTGTTGGCAGTTATTGCTGTCGCCATTACACTCAGTTCCAAAGGGGCGGTGTTGTTTGTCCAGGAACGCGTCGGACTCGACGGGAAAAAATTTGGGATGATTAAATTTCGCTCTATGAAAGCCGGGGCGGAACAATTCGACAAGGAAGCGGGGCTTGGGCTGACGGCAGACCCCCGGCAAACCGGTATCGGAAAATTCTTAAGGCGTTGGAGTTTAGATGAACTGCCGCAACTCTTTAATGTCCTGAAAGGGGACATGAGCCTGGTAGGACCGCGCCCCGAGCGGACATTCTTCGTTGAGCAATACAGTGTCCACGTGCCGAAATATCTCGACCGTCATCGTGTAAAGACAGGCATGACCGGCTGGGCGCAGGTCAATGGACTGCGTGGGAATTCATCACTCGAAGAACGGGTAAAATACGACGTCTATTATATCGAAAACTGGTCGCTGTCGTTCGACCTGAAGATTATTCTGAAGACTATTCGGGCGGTGCTGTTCGGGAACGAGGCTCATTAAAAAAAGAAATGGGGACGCACGGCTTGCGCGTCCCCATCATTAAATAACATGTGCTCTACAGCCTACTTCAGCCTAAACAAAAACGTAATTACTGCGTTCTGCTCCGCCTGTAATTGATTGGAGCGAAGCGGTTGGAACTTCCAGAGACGGACTTCTTTCATCGCCGCATCTTCGAGTTTCGTATTGGCTTTTTGTTCGGGTTGCACAGCTTTCACACTTCCATCCGGCATCACGACTGTCAATATTTTTATCTGCGCTTCAACATTTGTTCCCTCTGGGTACTTAGGCAATTCGCCGCTCATTTTTTTGCGCGTGCCGCCGTCCAACCACTGGATGGAGAAATTCACCCCGCGGTCTATGTCTGCACCCACACCTGAATTCCCTAACGGACCCGTGCCTCCGGGACCGCCCCCCGCTGAATTCCCCGGCGTCACTCTGTCCCGTTCACCCACGGTTTCGCCTGTGCGAGTATCCCTTTCGCCAACTGTGCGAGTTTCGGACGGCTGTGTTTTCGTACCGCTTTCGGGTACGTCCATCTTGTCGGTTTTAGGAACTCGCAGAACGTCGTCTGAAAGGTCGGGCGTACGACGCTCCGGCAGAATGACGGGCTGTGCGGCTTTCTTCGTCTTCACGGTCGTCTTGGTGCTTGTCGTCGTCGCTTTGACGGGACTGGCAGGAGCTGGTGTTGGTTCAATGCTCTTGCTCGTGCTTGCCGTCGCGCCCCATGTGACTTCAACAAATTCCTGCTTCTGAATAATGTCCGGAAGGTAGATAAAGAAAAACAGAAGCAAGAGCAGCGCGTGCAGAAGCACCGAGCCGAGCCAGCCGATAAATCGTTCGCGAGTTGGTTTCATACGTACCTCACTGTGTCGGTTGCGTTGCGATAAGGAACCGCGACGCACCGACTCCTTTTGCTATATCCATAACCTGTACTGCGCTCTGCAGGTTGACAGCCTTATCCGCGTTGATAACAACCACACGTTCTGTATCCTGCCCGATGAGTGTGGAGAGTTTCGCGCCGAGTGTCTCCGTTGTTACCTGCTCGTTATTCAAAAAAATCGAACCTTGTTCCGTCAACGAGATGATCACTTCCCGCTTGCTGTCCACTTCACCCGTCTCCGACCTCGGTAACTGCACTTTAATACCCGGCTGAATGACAAACGAGGACGACAATAAGAAAAAAATGAGCAATAACAGCACAATGTCCGTCAGCGACGAAAAAGCAAACACACTAAGATGTTTTTGTTCCGCTTTGAATTTCATAGTCGGTTATTTCTTCTGGAAGTATTCTTCGTGTTCGGCTTTCCCGGAAGACATCTTCACGGTCTCACTGCCGTCGCCCAGCCTGCCGGAGCGGACGAGGTCGAGAAATTCTTCCGACACGCTTTCCATTTCAAATACGGAACGCTGAACCCGGGAAACGAAGTAATTGTAAAAAGCGTACGCGGGTATACCGATAATCAACCCGAAGGCAGTCGTCACCAACGCTTCCCAGATGCCCCCAGCAAGGTCTGACGGATTGACGACGCCGCTCAGTTGTTGAATCGTCTGAAAGGCTCCAATCATACCCGTAACGGTTCCAAGAAATCCCAACAACGGGGCAACACCGGCAATTGAAGCAAGAATACCTAGCCCTTTCTCAAGGTGATAGACCTCCTCTTTACCGGCATTTTCGATAGCTTCACTGACGCGCTCATGCCCTTCGGGGTATTTTGTCAAACCCCGCCGCATCAGATTGGCGATCGGCGCGTTGGTCTTGGCGCAGAAATTTATCCCCGCCATGATGTCACCCTTCTGCAGAACACTGCGCAGGCGCATCATAAATTGCCCCGCGTCAATCTGGGCTTTACGCAACACCAGAAAACGCTCGATCACAATCACCACTGCGATCAGTGAGCAGAGAAGAATCGGGTACATCAGAATGCCGCCCTTGCTGAACATTTCAAGAAAGTTCATAGTCGCCTTTCACCTCGATGATAAAAATCAATTCCCAGCCAAACGCACTTTATCGATAAAATGGTGCATCTTGATTTCTTGTGCGAAGTTCTCGACCGCTTTCTTTGCTTCTGCGGCTGAAGGGAACTTGCCGACGCGCACCGTGTACCACATCATTTCTCTCGCGTTAATTTCTTCGACAAACGCCGGGTACCCTGCGTCGTTCAGACGCTGGACTGCCGCTTCCGCATTTCCTTTATCGCGAAGCGCATACACTTGCACCGTATATGTCCCCGTCATGTCGGAAAGGTTCGCCATGTTGACTTTCGGCGGTTGCACCGCAGGTTTCGTTTGCGCCGGCTGGGTCGTCTGTACCGGCGTTTGTTTCGGCGCCGGTTCTGTTTTGGCTGGCGTCACTGCTTCCATCTTCCGTTCAGGTGGAGGTTCCTGCGCTTGTGTCGACGCTATCTGAACAGGTTGCTGGGCTGGAGCTTCCTGCTTCGCCACCGTCCTGGTCGCTCGCTGGCGATTCGGGAATACAATCGGGTCGAGCAGTTTCATCGGCATTTCCGTTTTCTGCTTTTCTACGACGGGCGGAGTTTCAACAGGCTTCGCGGGCGTTGCTTGCTGTTGAGCAGGCGTAGCCGCTTGTTGCGCTGGTTGTTGTGCCGAAGGCTCCTGAGCAGGCGGCTCAGCTGTCTCCTCGACCGGCGCTTGCTCTTGCACAGGCGGTTCTTCTACCTGAGCGACGATCGGATCACTCGTACCCCAGAGTTTTACGATGCCGAGCTTGTTCACCATATACACCGCACCCGCCAGTACGCCTAACACGACAAGAATGACAATCATTCGCGTCATTTCGCCGCCGCGCTCGCGTCGAGGCGGTTCCGATGTCTCTTCGGTACTCTCAGGCTGTGATGGTTCTTCAGACGGCAGTTCTTCCAACGAGTCTTCATCGTTCAAATTTAAATCGGGCATGATATCCCCTCCTTATAATAGTGGGAGTGTTTGTGTTCAGAAAATAATTTACCAGCGGAAGCTCAAGCCGCCCGTCACCATAAACGGAGGAGCCTGATAGCCTTTCCATAGCTCATACTTTTTGTTGCTGATGTTGTGAAGGTCGACAAACACTGTTAACGGTACAATCGGCTCATACTCGGCACGCAACCCTGCTAAAAGAAATCCGGGTAACTCCTGCGAAACGGCAAAGCCCGCTTCACGGACGCCCTGATAACTGACAGTCGGAGACACGCTCAGCCCAAACGGGAACCAATGCGTATACGAACCTGCAGTTTCAAACTTCGGCACATACGGAACTGCTCGCCCGCCGGGCGACCCGTCGGTTGAATTGACCGTTACCGTAGCAGAAACATAATCATTCGGCGTCAACTTTGCAAACGCTTCTGCACGATAACTCCAGAATTTCGCCAACCCGTAGCTAAGCGACCAAATGCCGCTCCCTAACGGGTCGGTCATTAAACCGTAATTATATACCGTTTCAT
>DASWKY010000131.1:0-2429 GCA_036396395.1 Bacteroidota bacterium
GATGTTTTTCATACGTTCTTAATCCAGAATGAGTAAGTCGGGACGTTTGACGTGCGTTCCATTCAATTCAACATCTACCGAGGGCCAGCGTTGGTCGAATGTCAGCACTTCGTATCCGCTCTCGCCGGAGACGATGGTGTCTTCGGATTTCGTTCCGGTGATCGTCGGGTTCCATGCGAACGCCTGGTTGGGCTGTACGACTTCTTTGCATATTTCCGAGGCCCGGTAGTCGTGCGCGGTGTAGCCGGTCGCACCCCCTTGGTGGCGCAGATACCATTCGTTCGGATAGCCGGCGGCGGTGTACTGATCCTTCAAGCCGTTGAAGATGTCCGCGACACTCGCGTTCGGCTTCGTCCGCTCCATCAACCACGCATCGAGCCGCACGACGGCGCGATGCTTGTTGCGGAAATCTTCCGACACTGTGCCCATGATGATTTGGCGCGAGGCAGAGGCGACCAACCCTGAGCGCCGCCCGCTCATAGCTATCAACGCAATCTTTTTGAGCGTGTTTTCCGTCGGCAACGGATGGCGGTATGCCCGCACGCGTTCATCGAAGGCGACGAGGTTGACCAACGGTTCAATTCCTTTCCGGACGAGCCGCAACGCAAGTTCCGCCGCAAGGTCATACTCCATCATGCCGGGGCGGAGAACATGCGCCACCTCCCACAGCACGGCGGCAATGTCTTTTCCCAATAACCGGTAGCGCTCGATTTCATCCGGCAAGAGGGAATACCTGAGGCGGGCGACTTCCTGTCTCAGCGTCCCCGTATCAATGGCGATGCGATTTCCATAGTGTTTCTTGAGAGACTTGCGCCTTGTCGTATCCTCCCACCAGGCGTTCAAATGCACCTGTTCGGGCTTCCAGGGCATTTCTTCGTCAGCCATGCGGCGGCTTTCGACGGCGTTGATGAACAAATGCTCGCCCGTCTTTGTGATAAGAAGTTCAGCAAGACTCTCTTCTGTTGCAACATTAATGTGACTGCGTGCTCCGCCGGAATACCATGCAAAATTACTCTGGAGCGTGAGCAGAAGTCCGTCTAATTTGTTCGATTCTAAAAGTTTCAGCACCCGCGCGCGCTTCGCCGTACGTGAACGCTGCGCGGAATTCACCTCCCCGAGGATGCTTCTGCCGTTTACTTGTTCTGCGTTCATAGCTTTTGCCGGTCAGTATGCTTCATAGCCGAACCGGAGGCTGTGGTAAATTTCCATATCTCGCCTACCAAAGTGAGGTAGCTCGTGGTGATAAACAGCTTCTCGTTGTATGTCCCGTTTTTGATGAGGATGATGACATTCTTTGCATTATCTTTTGGGATAGAATTCAATGCAGACTGGATGGACGTGAAATGCCCGCTTCCGTCTTGAGCAACGACGATATCGGCGCGGTCGGATGTCCTATTGGACGCTAAGGCAGGGGGAACGGCAAGAAGCGTTGCGAGGATTGCAGGAATGAACCGGCTCTGTTTCACGGGTAATTCTTCGTTGTGCATCTGTCTGAACTGTGACTTTTCCGTTTACTTTATCGGTAACTATATTACTATTATTTCGATTTGGTGTCAAGTTAAATAAAGGTGATATTTAAGGGGTTATACTAAAACAGGATGGGAAGAATGAGGTGCTTGTGCGCTGAAACTTGACACTACGCGGCTTCTTCGGTAACAGCTTCGTCTCGTTTTCCAATTTTTAAGACACTATCTCATGCCTTGGAAATTTGACCAGAGATTCCTCGCGATGAGCCTTGCTTCCATCTCCGTTGAAAAATTGCGCTTCCCTTCTGCATTGCTCTCGGGCGTCGGACATCTGTTCCTTGGGTCGCTTCATGTGTACCGGCTGTTCGACCCGTTCACGTTTAAAGTATTCGGCTACGCGTGGTCGCGGGGGCTTCGCTGAGAGAGGTCGCATTGGTACTGCCGTTCGGCGTGTTATGTTTGGTTATTGCGGTAAAGCTTTTCAGGCAGAAACCCGGTGTAGCCCGGTAGCCGTATTACAAGCAATTCCTCTCCTTTGTTACAACCTGCGATGCATCTTTGATGAGTATTCTTGATTTGTTCTTCAGAAGGAGAACACGATGTCTCAACATAAAAAAAACCTTGATTTCTCAAGGGCTTTTTTTGTTCTTGGTGACACATATAACTAACATCTGGCCGTTTTTTCTATTCATGCTTTGAGCGGATCAAGGTTCGTCAGGACTAACTTTTCTAGTTCCTTTTGCAATGCAGATAGTTCCGCGTGAATTTGGTCTTCTATTCCCATCCATCTTTTTTCAGTTCTCGAAAACAACTCAAAATAGTACGCAATTCCGTTGCAGAGATTGTGATGGAACTTCTTAAGAAAATTCCGTTGCTTCTCATCAAAGGGCTTTGCTGATTCCTGAATAAGATCTTTCAGATAATTAATGTACAGCCTAAGTTCGTTGAGAAACATGTGCGGGC
>DASWKY010000132.1:0-2572 GCA_036396395.1 Bacteroidota bacterium
AGGCAAACTTCGTTGTGGCAATGGAGCCGTCCACAACTGTTTCTTGGATGAGGAACATAAAAAGGCAATACGTTTCAGTGCGTGCATGTGTTTGTGCTCATGTAGTATAAGTAATTTTTGGAAAAGGCAAAAGGAGACGGCTAAATCGGTCATATTATCGCTCTATTAAGGATAATTATTCTTATATCATGTATGAGAAACATGTACATTGATTCATTCTTTCTCATTTGCGTTGTCAACCGTACTGATAGAGCTGTTGTCTAATGTATGCAGTCACCACAAGGAAAATCCGGAATGCCCGTTGCTGACGTTCAGCAATTAATTGAAAAGGCACAAGATGGTAGTCATGAAGCGTTTCGAATCTTGGTTGAGCGGCATATGAAACAAGCCTACAACCTCGCCTACGGCTTTTTGCATGACCACGACGACGCACAAGACGTAACGCAGGAATCATTCGTGCGAGCGTATCAATCCATTGCGTCGTTTCGGGTAGAATCGGAGTTCGGGACATGGCTGTATCGAATCGTTCATAACACCGCTCTAAACCGTTTGAGACAACGAAAGACGATATTAGGGCGGAGTGTCGGATTGGATCACCCGCTTGCGGGACGTGCAGAAAGCGAGAGCGGCTCATCCGACCGGCGGGAAGTTCAAATACATATCGAGAGAGCGCTCCACGAACTGCCGACACTCCAACGTTCCGTTGTCATTCTCCGGCACTTGGAGGGGTTGTCCACACGACAAGTCAGCCAGATTCTTGGATGCACGGAGGGGACGGTCAAAACGCATCTACACCGCGGGTTGAAGAAAATGAAGAAACTGCTCGATTTTATTCACAGGGAATCGTCATGAAATCATCTAAACATATTCAAGACCTGTTGTACGAATTCCACAGGGGTGAATTACCGGAGGACGAACGCCGCAGGGTTGAACAGCATCTCGCAAGCTGTGAACGATGCGCAACCTCTGCCAAAGAAGTACAGGAATTGGTAAACGCTGTCCCAACTTCTTCTGCGAAACCGAGCGAAGCTCTGCCGGAACAATTTTGGAATTCATTCTCGTATGCCGTTGTCAACCGTATCCGCAGCTCGGAACGCCTCGAGCGGGTGCGGAAGATTTCTTTCGGTGAGTATTTGCAATCGGTGCTCGTCTATCAGAGGCGGGTGTTTACTGCGCTTGCAGTAGGAGTCGCCGTTGTTGCCGTGCTGGTCTTGACGCGGCAATTCGGAGTTGTGGGCGATCCGGATACGGAGCGCGTAACGCAAGCTCAATCCGAGACGGAAACGCCGACCGTACAAGCTCGTCTTGGACAATATTTTCGCAAGTCGCAAATCCTGATGGTGGGACTGATGAACATGAAATCCGAAAACGGCGACGGTCTCGACTTAAGCATCGAAAGTGCGGCATCTCGCGAATTATTACAGGAGGCTCGTTTTTTGAGTGAACAGAACATTGACGAGCGAACAAAACGGCTTGTGACAGATTTGAAAAAAATCCTGATTGAACTTGCCAACATCGAAGCGATGTACGACCTTCCGGATATCGAAATTCTGCGAGCCGGCATCCGCCAGGAAAATCTCCTGTTTAAACTGCGGATGGGAGAGCAAGGTTACGACTCGGGCTCGCAGTCTTCACCCAATGCAACCGAACAGCAAAATAACTCTTCTCAAAAAGGTGAATCGTTATGAAAAACATCAGATTGCAATTTCTTGTGGCTATTGCCGTGCTCACTCACACCGTCCTCGCACAGCCGCGTACGCCGTTGCCAGACGTGCCTGCGATGCAGGAATTAGAAATGCTCGCGCCAAAGTTGGAATGGTTCTCATCACCGGCATTTTCAGACGACCTTATCCGGCTTGAACGAGAGCTTGCCGGTATGGGTCCCCGCCTGGCGGGCATTCCTATAGCAGACCTGTCGCTGTTACACGCAGAATTAGCGCTGGCAGGTAGACCAGGCATGATGCTCACGCCACCACCGATGGTGTGGAGTTCTCCGGAGATGCTTGCAGAGTTATCTCTGCTTGAGAATGACCCGCCACAGCAGGACCCCGGTTATCAAACGTATAAAGACGGATATAATCTTATTTTGCAGGAAAAGTGGGACGATGCGCGGAAAAAACTTGGGGAGCTTGCTACAAAGTTTTCTAAAAGTCGCTACGTTGACGACGCGCACTATTGGGTTGCGTACTCATGGATGAAAGACCAGCCGAAGAAAGCCGCGCAATTGTATCGCGAGTTCTTTAAGAAGTATCCGACGAGCAATTATTTTGACGATGCAGTTGCCGACCTCGGCCGTTTGGAAGGCAATGCCGCCGCCGACAGCGCCCGCGCGTCCCGGTCGGCGTATGAAGCGCGAAGTTTTTCTCAAAGCATGATATCTGCGGCTCCTGTCATTATGCCGGTGCCGGCAATTGCACCTTCTCCCGGACAGACATATACTGTTGCTCCTTCTACGCTGTTTCCTCCAAACGCCGAGGGGAATGCTGATGATCCGGAGTTGCGGATTAAGAAAAATGCAATAGAAGCATTGCGCCGCAACCCCGATGAGCGTGCGTTTATCACCATTAGTGAA
>DASWKY010000133.1:0-3447 GCA_036396395.1 Bacteroidota bacterium
TGGCGAACCTCTACGGCGGCGACTTGCTCATCCAGAGCGAGATGGATCTCGGCACGACGGTCAAGGTGAAATTGCCGCAGGCATGAAATACCGAAGGGCACGATGTACGCGCCCCTTCGGTATTGTCAACGAAAGAGCATCCAGGAGAGATAGGCAATCAGTGCGACAAGAATAGGAATGACAACAAAGAATAACTTCCTGCCTAATTCCATCATCCCCGCGCTCTTGTTCTGCAGTACTTCTGCCCGTTGTTGCAGTTCTCGCTGTTTTTCATAGCTCTCGAGAGCCATGCGATACTGCTCCTGCTGAATGTGCAACGATTCCTTCTGCAACTCCAACTGCTTCGATTGATTCTCACTGAGCTCTTTGAGGGCTTGCAAGAGCATGTCCTGAGCTTTGTCATCCATGGCGATGTGCCTCGCTCGTGTTAGTTTTTCGGCAACCCTCCGTTCCCATCCTTGATCTTCTTCAACATCTCCTTTGCGTTTTCATTCTGGGGGTCCAACGATAATACCTTTCCATAATACTGTTCAGCCTTTTTGAGGTCTCCCGCATTCATATACGTTTCTGCGAGACTGTCCCACACGTTCGGCGATTGCGGATGCTGTTCCGTGTTGAGCGTAAAAATTTGGATCGCACCGGTCGTGTCGCTCTTTCCCAGGAGTTCGTAGCCGAAGTCATTGAGCGAACGCTCTCCGAAATCATATCCGCCCCGGCCGTAGAATTTCTGCTTCAGGTCTGCGTACTGCTGAAGCGCGGCGTCGATTCCGTTCATCCTGTACTTCTCGCCCAACTCTTCCTCCAGCGTCATCGGGCGCGGGCGGCCCGCATGACATGTGTGGCACCACATATTGACCCGCTTATCGCCGCTGGGTGTAATCTTCTTGAGGTGGTCGTTGACACTGCCGAGCATCCTCAACATTTCTCGTGCCCGGTCTTTATTCGGGTTCGCATCCGAAGCGAAATCGTACGTGCTCAACGGTTTTCCCTCTTCCCCCACATGGCAGTATGAACAGCGTACGCCGAGGGTTCTTGTGAACCCCCTCATGACCGGGCTTAACCGCGAGCCGGGCCAATCTTTGTTCAAGACCTGAATGTTCTTCGTTTTTTCGGGCCATGTCCATTGGTCTTGGGCAATAGCTGGAACAACCAATGCTATTGCCAATGTGATTGTGCTACAGAATCGTTTCATCGTACAGCCCTCCGAGTGAGTTTGCCTCCTTCTGAAGAGGATCTCTCTCGTTATTTATTGTTGCGGTAAACCACCGGCGCGTTGACCATCACGCGCGACAGGCCACTCCTGTTGCTGGCCGCTCTGAGGGCTGACCGGCAAGACTCTCCGCTCACGCGGAATTGTAAGCGGGTCTTCCGACGCGAGGTACGCGAGGCACGCGGTGAGCACGGCATTATTCTTCAGGTCGTCGAACACGAGCTTGTCGTACGTGTCGCGGTTTGTGTGCCACGTATAGGTAAAGTAATCCCATCCCAACGCGCTGAGATTAAAGCCCGGCGCGCCCGCGGCGATGAACGACGCGTTGTCCGTGCCGCCGCCCTGCGGCGTGCCTGGCAGGTTCAGCCGAATATCTCCGACGACTTCCGTCGGAATGCGCGAAAACCAGCGCGCGAGGAACTCTCCTGTACTCAGAAATCCCTGCGCGGAAATTGTCTGGATGCGGCCCGTACCGTTATCCTGATTGAACAGCGCCTGCAGGTTATCTACCACTTCCGGATGGTCCTTCACGAATGCGCGCGAGCCGTTCAAGCCCTGCTCCTCACTGCTCCACAACCCGACGATGATTGTCCGTTTCGGGTTTGGGTAATATTTTTTCAGGATGCGCGCCGCTTCCATCATCAGGATGCTTCCGGTGCCGTTATCGGTTGCGCCGGACGAGCTTTCCCACGAGTCAAAATGCGCGGAGAGCATCACATACTCATTCGGCTTTTCGCTCCCGCGGATCGTGGCGATGGTGTTGAACGTCGGTACCGCGCCGAGGAATTTCGATTCCACCAGCACACGCACAACCGGGTTCTTGCCGTTCTGCGCGAGGCGGAAGACCAAATTATAGTCTTCTACGCTGAGGTTGACAACGGGGACTTTTTTTGCAATCGTGCTGAACACGCGGTCCACGCCCCAGCCGCCCGCCCAGTTATTAGTGAGAATGCCGAGCGCACCGGCGTCTTCGAGCGCGAGCTGGAGTGAATCCGCCCGGCGGCCCGTTCTGCGGATGCGCTGTTGCCAGTTCTGTGTTATCTCGCGCCGTTCTGCCCTGATCTTCTCAAGCGATTTCGGTGTGGCGTGCGTTGCCCAGTTGGTATCGGGCCTGCCCGAAGGATTGGGCGCGGAGAAGAGCACGAATTTCCCTTTCACGCTCGGGAGCCATTTCTGGAATGACGTCACGGAATCCTCAAAATCCGGGAGGACCACGACGCCGGCAGAGGAGCCGCCTTTTTTGCTTGCCGGACTCCATGCGAGCATCGTTGCTTCGAGCGTGCGCACGCGCGGCTCAAGCAAATCAACGTGCGTAATGCCGCGCTCCCAGCCGCGCCACTTGCCCCATTCCTCGTTCTTTGCGTCGATGCCCCACGATTTGTATTTCGCGACCGCCCAATCGTGCGCGTTCTTTATTTGCGGCGTACCGGTCAAGCGCGGACCGACGACGTCCAGCAATTCATGGCCGAGCATTTCGAGTTGAGACGATTCCATCGCCTCTTTCCAGATGTTCTTGATGACCTCGTCGTCCGTCGGGAATGTCTGCGCGTACGCGATCGACATGCCGAGAACGGCAAGTACAGTGAAACGACGTAACAGAGTTGCCATACAGCCTCCTAAGAGTTATTGGGATACGCGATGAATTTCAGACCACGAAGCCGCAAGGAAAGACGCTTACGTCTTTCGCGACTGTGCGGTAAAACTCGATACAGGTATTACATTCCGTGGCGGGAGATTTAAGGTAAGTCAAAAATTTAACGGGCGCAAGCGGGAATTCTTCCCGTCTGCATAAAAAAATACCCACGAAATACACGAATCACGCGAAAAATCTTCCGTCCCCACAGGGATTTTCTTTACTCTAAGAAAAGATTGAACCGCAGAGGACGCGAAGGTTTTGTAGGGGCACAACGTGCCTGCCCGCCGAAGGAGGGTGTGCCCGTTTCTCGTAGGGGCACATGGCAATGTGCCCAAACAGGCAAGAAGTCCGACATCTTACGAGCACGCGAGCCGGCGAGATGTCGGACTTCTACGATGGGGGACTTGCGACGCACGTCGCCTGCGCGCGGGAGAGCAATGCGCGTCGAAAATACGTAGGACTCCTACGGAGTATCTCCTTGGGAGGTGTGTGCTTTTGCTACGCCGGAGAGAGGCGGTGGGTATAAAATTTTCATCCTTGACTGCTAACAATTGTACCAGATGACAACCATGACAGTACGGTTATTATCCTATCTGACTTT
>DASWKY010000134.1:0-2909 GCA_036396395.1 Bacteroidota bacterium
CGAAAAGCTCGCCCGCGTGATCGACGCCGCTCGGGAACAGGAAATCCCTCTCATTATCATCTCCTCCAGCGGCGGCGCACGAATGATGGAAAGCGCGCTGTCGTTGATGCAGTTGGCGAAAACCAGCGCGAAGCTTGCCCAGCTTTCCGATGCGGGCGTTCCGTATCTCTCCGTCCTCACAGACCCGACAACCGGAGGCGTGACCGCGAGCTTTGCGATGCTTGGCGATATTCATATCGCTGAGCCGGGTGCGCTCATCGGCTTTGCAGGTCCCCGCGTCATCAAGCAGGCGGTGGGTAAAGATTTGCCGGAAGGGTTCCAACGCTCGGAATTTCTATTGGACAAGGGCTTTGTGGATATGGTTGTGCCGCGCAAAGACCTCCGCTCAACCATCGCGAAAATGTTACGGCTGCTTGAGGGATAGTTTGGAAGAGAATGATTCACGAACAATGTTCGGTAGGTCGGCGTTTACGCCGAACGGAGACCCCTTTTTTTCAAGGGGGACCTGCCTGCCGCCTGCCTGCCGGTAGGCAGGGCAGGCAGGCGCGGAGCGTTTTTCGCGACGCAGGGGGGTTAGAATTTATCGTATTGGTTTTTGAGAAGAACCGGTCTTAAAAAATAGATAAAGCCCTTCGGGATTGGGTTAAAACCCGACATACATTTTTGGATTTCGTGTCCACGCCCTGAAGGGCGTGGCTATAGCCCCGACCTTTAGGTCGGGGAAATAAAATAAAAAAAATTGGGGCTTCAGCCCCTTACGCGTGTTTTTGAGATAGATTATAGTATTATTTTCGGACACGTATGAAAATTCACATTCTTGGTGTCCCGATGGACCTCGGCGCAGGCCGCCGGGGAGTTGATATGGGTCCCTCGGCAATCCGCATTGCCGGAGTCGCCGAAAAGCTCCGCGCTCTCGGGCATACGGTAATCGATGAGGGCGATATTCCCGTTAAAGCTCCCGAACGCCAGCGCATCCGTGACGAGAAACTGAGATACCTTCCTGAAATTGTCCGCGCGTGCACAAACCTTGCAGGTAAAGTTGAGAAAATTGTCCAGAGCGGGGGTTTTCCCTTGGTGCTCGGCGGCGACCACTCCATCGCGATCGGTACGATAGCCGGACTCTCCGCGGCTTGCACGAAAGCAAACCGGAAGCTCGGTGTGATGTGGATCGACGCGCACGGCGATTTGAACACCGACTCCACGACTCCCTCCGGCAATATCCACGGTATGCCGCTCGCCGCGTCCATCGGGCAGGGAGCAATCGAATTGACGTCCGTCGGCGGAGACCGGCGCAAAGTAGACCCGAAGAATGTCGTCCTTATCGCCACGCGCGAGTTGGACCCCGGCGAGCGCACGCTTATCAAAAAATTGGGCGTGAATATCTTCACGATGGAAGAAATTGATAAACACGGCATGGCGGTGGTGGTGGCGAAGGCGCTACGGAAGTTGAACGAGGTGGATTTCGTGCATGTCAGTCTCGACCTTGACGCCATCGACCCGTCGGTTGCGCCGGGCGTCGGCACGCCGATCAAAGGCGGGCTGAATTATCGCGAAGCGCATTTGATTATGGAATCGTTGAACGAAGCGGGCAAGATGTCCTCGCTGGAAGTTGTCGAAGTCAACCCCATTCTCGACAACCGCAACCAGTCTGCGGAATTCGCGGTGGAATTAATCCAATCCGGGTTCGGGAAGAAAATTATTTAGAACGTTCGCCACGAAGTCACAAGGACACAAAGAAAAGATTTTTTTGTTTATTCATTCTTTGTGCCTTCGTGTCTTAGTGGCTGGTTTTTTCTTATGCACATAATAACAGCAGTTCGTGAGATGCAGGAAACCGCAGAGCAATTGCGCCGCGAGGGCAAGCGCGTCGGCGTAGTCCCCACCATGGGGTATCTTCATGCCGGACACACAAGCCTGATCGCCAAAGCCCGTGAGCTGTCCGACGTTGTCATCACGACCATTTTTGTCAACCCGACGCAGTTCGGTCCCGGCGAGGACTTCGAACGTTATCCTCGCGATTTTGAGCGTGACCGTTCATTGGCCGAGAAAGCCGGCTCTGAAATTATTTTCCACCCCGATGTGAAGGAGATGTATCCTGAAGGGTTCGCGACGTACGTAGAAGTCGAGCACGGGTCAACCATCCTTGAAGGCAAATTTCGCCCAACACATTTTCGCGGAGTGACCACCGTCGTCTTGAAACTGTTGAATATCACCAAGCCGCACGTTGCCGTCTTCGGGCAGAAGGACGCCCAGCAGGCGTTCCTCATCCAAAAGATGGTGGGGGAGTTGAATGTCGATGTCTCCATCGTCGTTGCGCCCATCGTCCGCGAACCGGACGGCTTGGCGCTGAGCTCACGCAATGTGTACCTCACTCCATCCGAACGAGAACGCGCGCTGCAGTTATTCCGCTCACTGAAGTTTGCCGAAGAGCGCATACGGAACGGCGAACGCTCCGTCGCCGCCTTGCGAACGGAAATGGAGCGGATGATACAATCGGCTCAGCCGAGCCAAATAGATTATATCGCGTTTGTCCGTCCCGACCAGTTTCAGGAAATCGAACACCTCCAGCCGCCGTCGGTGCTGGCGGCGCTTGCCGTCCGTTTCGGCAAGACGCGGCTTATTGATAATTCTATCATCAACGTCCCGGCGTAAGGAACAGAACGCGTGCCCGTAACGTCCAACAAGAACCAGAATGTAGCAACGGTCATCATGGCCGCAGGGAAAGGTACGCGCATGAAGAGCGCGGACACGGCGAAAGTGATGTTCGAGTTGCGCGGCAAGCCGATGGTGCATTATGTGTTGGATACGGCGCTCGCAGTCGGCTCGGAGAAAGTAATCGCCGTCGTCGGCTTTCAACGCGAGGGCGTCATGAAGTACCTCACAGGCACGCACCCGTCGGTCGAATATGT
>DASWKY010000135.1:0-6638 GCA_036396395.1 Bacteroidota bacterium
GGATCCCTTCGGGGCTTGGTAAGGAGGGGAAAGACCGTCTGCCTACATGTTGTCCCCCTTACCAAGGGGGACGCGGCTCGTTGTTTGAGCCGCAGGGGGTTATGTACTTTACGATAAAAATACAAGATTATTTTTTTGAAACGGCACTACGACCTCTCATGTATCGCCTTTTTCTGAAAATATTCTTCGAGCGTAAACTTAACACTTGTTGAGTAAAAAAGAAAGGTCGTGAGTGCGAGCAAGCCGATGTTTTCGGCAAACTTCATCCAGCCGAGTTTTCCGGCGTTCGGGTCTTGCGTAAAGCACCCGCAGGAAATATCCAATCCGCGCACCAAACCGGAAATGACCGCCGCTGTGAAAATAACGAGCAGGGAGGCGAGCAGTAGCGCACTGCCGCGCATACAGACGCCGGCGATGAGCGCAATGCCGCAGAGGAGTTCCACCCACGGAAAGATTGTCGCGGCGAAGAGGGCAAGGTCGTGGCTCACCAGCTTGTAGTTACCGATTGACGCGGCGAACGCATCCGGGTTCGCGGCTTTGTCAATGCTCGCAAAAATAAAGAGAAATCCGATGAAGATTCTGACGGCGACGCTTGCGTAGTCGTTGGCGAGGAGGGATTTCACGGCGCCGCCTTTTCGGTGGGGAGCTGGCTGGCGTTCCACTCGCGCCACCCGCCGAAGAAAATCTTGACGCTCGAATATCCTGCAACGAAAAGCTTCGAGGCGAACTCGATGCTCGAATTACAGTCCGCGCCGTCGCAATACACGATGATGATGTTATTTTTTGGGAGAGCGCTCAGTTCTGCGACGCGTGCGTCGAAGTCCTTCAAGGGAATATTCATCGCGCCCTTGATGTGTCCGAGGTTGTAATCGAACTCGTGCCGCGAATCGATAAAGAGAGCGTTTCCGGCTTCGAACAGTCGCTGAGCTTCCGCAAGTTCGATCATCTGCGGACCGGCTCCCCGCGTTTGCGAGACAACGGTCGTATCCGCCGGTTTTCCGAACAAGCCCTTCTCGGTCGTTGCGGTGTAGGAAAAACCCAACACGCAGGCGACAAGCAGGAGCAAGCCTGCTTCACGAAGCGCTTGTTTGAACTCGCTCAACTCGGCTTTACTCCCACGAGACTCAAACGCACCGGCACGCGTGGTTGGTTCTTGCTGTCGGTTTCTATAAATATTTCCTCGTTGAAATAGCCCTCGGTTTTCTGGGTGACGGTAATTGTGAATTTCACCTGTTCCGACGGCTTCACGGTTTCCGGCTCGAATGTCACCGAGATGTTCTGATTTCTTGACTCGACGCCCTTCACCTTCAGCTCTTTACCGGAAACATTTGTGAAGCTTATCGTTTCCGTAACCGTTTTTCCCATCTGCACCGTGCCAAGCCAGAGTACGGAGGATTTTGTCACCGGCTCAAGTTCTTCTTTGATTTCTGCTGTCAGGGTAATGGTTGTCGTCGGTTTTTTCGGGTCGTTGCTGGTGATGTACACGTACTTCGAGGCGGGTCCCCGGAATCCTGTGGAGTTGAACTCCACTTTTATCATGTCCGATTCGCCGGGAGCTAAAGAGGACTTCGGTTGTTTCACGGTTGTACAGCCGCAGGAAGATTGCACGCCCGCGATCTTGAGTGTATCCTTACCCGTGTTGGTGAGTTTGATTTCGGCGGGTTTCGAGATGCCGCTGTAGATGGTGCCAAGATTGATACTTTCGCTTTTCACACTCAGTTGTGGTTGAGCGGAAAGTGAGAATGTTCCTGCAATCATCAGCACACACAATGTTCGCACAAGATTCATACAGCCTCCATGAAAAGTGTTGTTAATGTTTTTTCCACCACTCGCCGGTCTGCGAGAGCATTTTCAGAAGAGGGGAAATCCGGTACCGGTCTTCCCGCAAATCATTCTCCATTGCGCTGAGCACGGCATACACATGCTGAAATCCGATGGCACTGCCCCACTCGATTGGTCCTTTCGGGTAATTCGTTCCTAACTTCATCGCCGTGTCGACGTCTTGCGGCGAAGCAACGTCTTCCTGCACGACGAACGCCGCTTCGTTCACTAACTGGCAGAGAATGCGCGGGAGGACCATTCCCACGCGGTCTTGCACGATTTCAACATGTTTGTCGAGCGACTGAAAAAAATGCAGAACGACATCCACGGT
This sequence comes from Bacteroidota bacterium, assembly GCA_036396395.1. GTDB lineage: Bacteria > Bacteroidota > Ignavibacteria > UBA10030 > UBA10030 > JAKEEG01. Next base: position 2,153 of record DASWKY010000135.1, read on the forward strand.
TTCTTTCGGCGTGTGGACGGTCGGCGCGATCTCTACGATGCTCTGTTTCGTAAACGACGGAAGCGCCCCGATTCCAACCAACCTGTGCTTACCCTTGACCCATGTCGCTTGTTCTGTTGCCGTTACAGTAACCGAACTGCACAAGAGGGGAGCGGTGGCGGCAAGGGCTTTATCCAATGTAACAAGATTTTTCTGTTTATGTTCCTTATTGGCAATTGTTAATTCTATTCCAACCGAAGCATGTGAGGGAATGGTTTTTCCGATTTTGATTGAATCTTCGTCGAATTTCGGTGTTGGTTTGGGCGGTTCATTCCAATGCACGGTAACGGCGTATCCCTTACCTGCGCACAATCGGGCGTATTCTTCTACCAGTGGCGAATCACCTATAATATAGACGACAGCATGACCGCTTTTTCCCTTCGTGTCCTTTGTGTGCTTTGTGCCCTTTAGTGATGAAGTTCTCTTTGCCATCAGTTACTTTGTTTCCTCGTATTTGTAGAAACCCTGCCCAGATTTTCTTCCAATTTGCCCGGCTTCCACCATGCGTTTCTGAATCGGGTGCGGGCGGTACCGCGGCTCGCCGAAATATTGCTCGTACATAGACTGCGTAACGGCGAAATTAATGTCGATACCGATTAAGTCCATGAGTTCGAACGGTCCCATAGGAAACCCGGCGCCGTCCTTCACGATGCGGTCAATTTGCTCGACGGTTGCGACATTTTCTCCGAGCAACCGCAATGCCTCGCCGTAAAAGGGACGTGCGACGCGGTTCACGATGAATCCCGGCGTATCCTTCGCCACCACCGGCGTCTTGCCGATCTGCTTTGCGAAATCGACCGTTTGTTGAACCACTTCCGGAGACGTTTGCTGTCCTTTTATAACCTCTACCAGTTTCATGATGTGGGCGGGATTGAAAAAATGCAATCCCACAGCCCGTTCCGGATGCCTGAGCACAGAAGCAATAGCCGTGACCGATAAGGAAGAAGTGTTGGTCGCGAGAATTGTTGTGGGTTTGGTATCCGTTTCAAGGTGGCGGAAGAGGTCTTTCTTGACCATGAGGTCTTCGATGACAGCTTCCACGACAAGCTCGCAATGCTTGAGGTCGGAGAGCTTCGTGCGCGGATGGATGCGCCCGAACGCTTCCGTGGTTTGCTCCTGCGTCAGCTTTCCTCTGTTCACGCCCTTGCGGAAATCCTGCTTGACTCGTTCCAACGCCTGCCGGAGGACGGTATCGTTGATGTCGTAAAGGATAACGTCGACGCCCGAGAGCGCGGCGGCTTGCGCTATTCCGGAGCCCATCGTTCCCGCACCGACTATGCCGAAGTGTTTGAACATGGAACTTATGCTTTGGAAGGGGATTTCTTCTGCGGTTTCGTTCCGTACAGCGCCTGCTTCTCCCGCACGGTAAACGGCTTTCCGACTTCCTCTTTCCGCCAGCGTTCGAGTTGCTTAACGTGTTCACGGTACCAGGGTTCTTGCTTTTCTGCATCCGTAATCTCATGTCCGCCCATTGCTTCTATTTTTTTTACTATCTCTTTTATGGTTACGTTATTTTTTCGTTTTCTTTTAGCCATCGGTTGAACCTTTCGATGTAGTGTGCCCAGTGTTCCTGAATATCGTCAAGTGCGAATGTCAATCCCTGGTTGTTATTCAAATACGTATATTTGTTAACTCTGTATTTTGTTCCATTAGGAAGCAGTGTGTCTCGATGCGGTCCTTCATGGGCAGAATCATATCGTACTACCTCATACGTCTTTCCGCCGGATTTGAAGAGGAGTTTCACAACAAACTCCGTGACTATGCCTCGTTCTGTAAAGAAATATGCAGTGCCATAAACATTATCGCTAATCGGAAATTGATATTCCTGTGGCGGCATTCCTAATAAACGTACTCAATAGACGGGTGAAAAACAAGAAAGGGATGTTGTTCAGTGAGGCGTATGGTGTTTGCGATGAGAAATGCCGGTTCCTTTTGTCCCCCTCGATGAGGGGGATATGGGGGAGGCTTTTTCTCTAAAAGACTGAAACCGCGTTAGGGCTAGCAGTGAAGGGTCCTGTTTTAATTACAGGAGATTCCTCGTTCGCCGCGGCGAACGAGGAATGATGCATAATTACTTCCCCTTAAACTGAGCGGGGCGTTTTTCCAAAAATGCCTGCACGCCCTCTTTGTGGTCTTCGGAGAGCGATGCGATTTCCTGGACGTACGCTTCGTAGTCGAGGAGCGAGTCGAGGTCGGTGGTGAGGGCTTTGTTCAGCGTGCGCTTGATGAGTCCGATGGATTTCGTGGGAGACTTTGCAAGTTTCTCGGCGATTTCCATCGTTGTTTTTTCCAGCTCGGCGGTGGGGACGACCTTGTTCACCAGCCCGACTTGTAGCGCTTCCTGCGCGGAGATGTCGCCGCCGAGCGCAGCATACTCGAATGCCTTCGCCATGCCGACTAATCGCGGAAGAAACCAGTGCGAACCCGTATCGGGCACGAGAGCGATGCGGATGAACACCTCGATAAGCTTCGCGTGGTCTGCCATAATACGCATATCGCACGCGAGGGCGAGGCTCATGCCCGCGCCCGCCGCCACGCCGTTGACCATGCCGATAATCGGTTTCTCCATACTTCGCATTTTGCGGATCATCGGGTTATAGGTTTTTTCGAGCGAGTCCTTGAGCGATCGCCGGGTGTCTTTGCCGGAGTGTTCCTTCAAATCCTGGCCGGAGCAAAACGCCTTCTCGCCCGCGCCCCGAAGGACGACGCACCGGACGTTCGGGTCTTTCTCCGCTTCCTTCAGCGCATCGTTCATGTCTTTCTTCATCGCCTCGTTGAACGCGTTAAAGACCTCCGGGCGGTTCAGGGTGATGGTCAGGACGGTATTGGTAACCGAGTAGAGGAGCGTTGTGTACATGTTGAGCGGAAGGCTTAATGATTATGGTGTATGCCACGCTTTTTCAGATATTGTTTAAGCGTAACGTCTTTGCCACGAGTATGTGTTGCAGTCTCAAGGTCGGCAATATCTTCTAGCAGTTCGATTGCTTCGCTGAAGGCGGGATTCGCCTTCATTTTTTCCCACTCTTTGCGGGGTATTCGAACATCTGATTTTGTTTTCGTCAACATATTACCTCCTCGATTTTCCACTTGAGAATATACCCATAATCTTTTTCTTTTTCACCCCTTATACAGCTTCGTTCGCTTCTTTCTGGACGTAAAACGGCCTGCCACCTCGCCGATGAGTTTTCGCCAATCGTGTTTCTTTTCCGGTTGAGACGGGGCAGGAGTATGTTTCGTCTCTACCCGTCGGTGCTCTTGGGAAGATCTGTTGCCTCCTTGTTTGTTTCCTCCGGGTCTTGTGCCTTGGGGTTTGGTGCCCTGAGGATGACTGCGATACTTGTGTTTTTGTTGTGGACGTCCGCCCTTACTCTGTTGGTGGCGCTGGCGCGGTTCGTGCGTCGGTTGTTCCGCTGGTTTGCTGTAGTCGAAGCCCGGGTACTGCTGAAGCGGAAAACGCTTCGCCGTAAACCGTTCGAGTCGTCGCAATGAATCTACCTCTTCGCGCGCGACGAACGTAATCGCGTCGCCCGTTGCGCTCGCGCGCCCCGTTCTGCCGATACGGTGGATGTAGTCCTCAGGGAACGACGGGATGTCGTAATTCACCACATGCGAGATGCCTTCCACGTCTATGCCGCGGGCGGCGACGTCCGTAGCGACGAGCACTCGATATTCTCCGTTGCGGAATCCCCCGAGCGCCCGCATGCGCTGTGCCTGCGTGCGGTTGGAGTGGATGGCGACGGACTTGATGCCGGTTTTCTCCAATCGTCGCGAAATTTTATCCGCGCCGTGCTTCGTACGGGAAAACACCAGAACGCTGTCCAATTCCTTCTGCACTAACATGAACAACAGCAATTCCAATTTTCGGTTTGACGGGATGGAGTAAAACGACTGCCGCACGGAATTGACCGGTGTGCGCCGTTCGCCGATTTCGATCAGCACGGGGTGCTTCTGCACGCTGGACATCAGATCGCGCACTTCTTTGGATATAGTGGCGGAGAACATCATCGTCTGCCGCTCGCCCGGCACGTTCGAGACGATGCGTTTCACGTCTATAATAAAGCCCATGTCGAACATCCGGTCTGCTTCGTCAATCACGAGTATCTGCACGTGCCGGAGGTCAATGCTCCGGCGCTCGAGATGGTCGAGCAGTCTACCCGGCGTCGCGATGACGATATCCACACCGCGCTGGAGTTTCTTCAATTGGTTCTGCATGTTGGTGCCGCCGTACACGGCAATGGTGCGCGTGTGCAGAAAGCGTCCGTAGGTGCGGATGGCGTCTTCGATCTGCTGGGCGAGTTCGCGTGTCGGCGTGAGAATGAGCGCGCGGCAATGGTGCGTTTTCGTGTGATGTTTTGCGAGATGCTGGAGGATGGGGAGGACGAACGCCGCCGTTTTTCCCGTTCCCGTCTGTGCCGAGCCGATGATATCCTTGCCGGAGAGAGCAACC
>DASWKY010000136.1:0-2234 GCA_036396395.1 Bacteroidota bacterium
AAAGCAACAGAATATCGCCGAAGCGCTCCGGCTTATGAAATCAGTGCAAGCCGACCTGTACGTCCTGCCGGAACTCTTTGCTACAGGCTATAATTTTAGTACCGCAGATGAAGTGAAAGTCCTTGCAGAATCGTTTCCCACCGGCGAAACGTACAGCACGATGGAGCAGTTCACACGCGGGCAGAGGTGTTTTGTCGTATACGGTTTTGCTGAAGAGGATGGAGGGAAGTATTATAATTCTGCGGGCATCATCGGGTATGACGGCACTGTTGGACTTTATCGAAAAATTCATTTGTTCGACCGGGAGAAGTTGGTTTTCTCACCGGGCGATAAGCCGTTTCAGGTGTTCGATACGCCGTACGGGAAGGTGGGCATCATGATTTGCTTCGACTGGTATTTCCCCGAAAGCGCCCGCACGCTTGCTCTGAAGGGCGCGCAGCTTATCGCGCATCCTTCTAATCTTGTTCTCCCCCATTGCCCCAACAGTATGCCGACCCGCTGTTTGGAGAACCGCGTGTTTGCCGCGACAGCGAACCGTATCGGCACGGAAGATAGAGGAGTCAGTTCACTGACGTATATTGGACAAAGCCAGATTACGTCCCCGCGGGGAGAAATTCTCCACCGCTCGCCGTCGGATAAAGTAGAAATAGTTGTTAAAGATATCGACCTCTCCGTGACGGACAACAAAAACGTCACCCCGCGCAACCATCTGCTTGGTGACCGAAGGCCTGAGTTTTACGAATGAAGTGGATGAATGGTAAGTCCTACGTCACAAAATCCGGGCGGTCTTTGAGTTTCGGTTCCGAAACGGTTAGAAATTCACCGGTCTGAATATCCTCCACGAGCGACGCGTCGTTGAACCAGCTTGGCGGCGGCGTGTGTCCCCAGAACGTTGCACGGCGCGGGTCGTTGATGTCCCATTTGATGGGCTTCCAGTCCGGGTCGGCAATGATATAGTCCCCCGTGTATAGCTCGATTCTGTTGCCGTCGGGATCTCGCAGGTAGAGGAAGAACGCATTGCTCAGCCCGTGCCTGCCCGGACCGCGTTCAATATTGCTCACCATACCCGCCGCCGCTAATACGTCGCACGCTCTTAAGACGCTCAGCTGGTCGTTTACCCAAAAGCCGCCGTGATGCACGCGTGGACCGATGCCGTTCATCAACGCGATGTCATGCACGTCCTGTTTGCGGTGAAGCCACGCCGCCCAGAGTGTATCGGTCTGCGAGACGGTGTACTCCGAGCAGGTGAAGCCCAATTTCTGCGTGAACCAATCATATACTTTCTGTACGTCCGGTACCTGGCAATTAAAATGGTCAAGCCGCATGATATGCGCGCCGCGGTACAGGTCGAATCGTTGCAACAGCCGCTCGCGCTGAACGATGGTGTGGAAGAACTCTATCGGCAACCCGGAAGGGTCTTGCACGCGCAACGCTTTACCCTGGCCCTCTTCGAATCCTTCGTCCATCCAACGCACTGCACAGCCGCTCTGCTCGTAGAGTTTTGCAAGTTGTTGTAAGTCGTCCGGGCTTGCTACGCGGAAGGCAATATGCCCGACGCCGGGCGAGTCAGCTTTGCGGAGGATAAGGCTGTACAAATCCCGCTCTTCATATCCTCCGAGATAAATTCGGTGTTTGTCGCGCGCGGTTTCGACAAAGCCGAGAATATCCACATAGAACGCTTTGGCGCGTTCAAGGTCGGTGACGCGAAATTCCATGTGTGCCGCACGGGTGATGTTAAAGGGCATGTGTATTCCTATTTTTTTCAGTCCCCTATATGGGGTGAGGGCAGTTACTCTTTCCACGGGTCGAGAAACACGCCGACATCCATTTTGCCCTCGTTGAAATCCGGAGGCGCGGGTTCCCGCTCGCGGTGGTCAAGTTTGCAATACATTCCCGAATGGAACACTAACGGGTAGCGTGGTTCGACGCCTATGTGCAATTCCTGCACCTCGCCGATAACGACCCAGTGGTCTCCGCCTTCTGTCACTTGGTACATTCGGCACGCAATTGCCGCCGCGCAACCTTCGAGTCGCGGGCTGTCTGTCCACGCAACAAAGCGGAACGGCGGGGCTTTTTCTTGTTTCCAGCCGCCCGCAAAATACGTGGAGAGCGCCTGCTGGTCTTCTCGGAGAAAGTTAATGGAGAAACCCTTCGCGCGCTGAAGAAATTCCATCATCTTCGCGCGTTTATCGACACAAAATAAAATCAGCATCGGGCTGAGCGAGAGCGAGGTG
>DASWKY010000137.1:0-4475 GCA_036396395.1 Bacteroidota bacterium
ATGCTCTAAACCCTAGCGGGATGCCATCGTCTTTGGTAGTCTGTCAATAGTGAAAGGAATGTCCAATGAATATCGCAGTGTTAGGGACCGGCGTGGTCGGCAATGCCATCGGCACAAAACTTATCCAGCTCGGGCACAAGGTCACAATGGGCTCGCGCACGGTGAATAACGAAAAAGCAGCCGCGTGGGCAAAGACAGCCGGAGCGAATGCTTCGCAAGGCACGTTTGCCGATGCGACGGCATTCGGCGAAACAATTTTTAACTGCACAAGCGGCGTTGGAACGCTGGACGCGCTTAAAGCCGCAGGAGCGCAAAATCTCAAAGGAAAGACCCTTCTCGATATTTCCAACCCGCTTGATTTTTCCAAAGGCATGCCGCCGTCGTTGTTCGTCTGCAACACCGATTCGCTGGGCGAGCAAATCCAACGCGCGTTCCCGGACACAAAAGTCGTGAAAACGCTTAACACTACAAATTGCAATATCATGGTCAACCCTTCGCTCCTTTCCGGCGAGCACGACATGTTCCTCTGCGGCAACGACGCAACAGCTAAAGCCCAGGCAGCGGACATCTTAAAGAACTGGTTCGGTTGGAAAACCGTCATCGACTTAGGCGATATCACCGGCGCACGCGCGATGGAAATGATGGTGTTGGGCTGGGTGAGGCTGTGGGGAACACTGCAAACGGCGAATTTTAATTTCAAGATCGTACGGCAATAAGAATTGGTTATGACACCACGAGCTCAACAATTTGCACTCACCACGCATATCACGTTTTCTGTTGGATGGCTTGGCGCTGTAGTGGGTTTTCTGGCTCTAGCGATTGCGGGGTTGACCAGTGAAGATGCGCAAATTATCCGCGCAGCTTATCTCGCGACGCAAATAATCGCTTGGTTTGTTATTCTTCCATTTTGTGTCGGCGCCCAGGCGACGGGACTTGTCCAGTCGCTGGGTACACAGTGGGGATTGTTTCGGTACTATTGGGTGAGCGTGAAATTCTTTCTGAGCATTGCCGCGACAATTCTCCTGTTGTTACACTTACAGCCTATCGATTACCTGGCTGACGCGGTAGTGGGTAATTTTTTGGCAATGACTGACCTCCGCGGAATGCGTATCCAACTGGTAGTCGATGCTATTGCGGCCGTTGTGGTCTTGTTGGTGAACACAACATTGTCAGTATATAAGCCATGGGGTAAAACCCGATACGGGTTGCGTAAAGAGGGTAAACTACAGGAGGGTTTGGCAGAACAAGGATTACTGGGCAATCAGTCGTTGGGGCGCTATATGCTGGTAGGAACTGCCGTTTTGATTCTACTCTTTATTCTACTTCATCTTGCTGGCGGCGGTTTGGGCGGCCACGGCATACAATAATTAAACACACAATTGAATGACATCGATCGAACACGGTCAAGCTAAACTTTCTATGACGACGACATATCTGTTTTGGTTTATAGTTATTTTTTTGGTGCTGGGCAGTGGTTTTGCATACCTCGGCTGGCGGCTCATCGTACCTCTCAAGCTGACAGGAACGGCACATATTGCCGCGTGGGTTGGGGCGGCACTCTTATTTGCCTTTCCGTTTGTTTCGTTCTGGCTGATTCGCTACAACGAAACATGGAGCGACGCGCTTTCCTGGGTTGCCTACGTCAGTCTCGGGTTTTTGTCGGTCGTGGTGACGCTCTTACTCGCCCGCGATATCATTTGGCTCGCCGGATCATTACTTGAACAAGGGTACCTGTTCGCGCAAAAAATATTTTCCGATACACCCGCAACGCAAGTGGTCGACGCGTCACGGAGGGATTTTTTATTGCAGGCGACAAATCTCGGCATTATCGGCGCGGCGGGAGCGCTCACGGCGTACGGCGTTTATGAAGCGCGCAGGAAGCCCGGCATTGTCAACATCTCGGTGCCGATAGCCGGTCTACCGAAGGAATTTGAGGGATTCAAGATCGTACAGATTACCGATATACACGCTGGATTAACGGTAAAACGAGATTGGGTGGAGACCATCGCGCAGGAAGTTACCGCTCTCAACCCCGACCTTATTGCGTTTACGGGCGACCTTGCCGACGGCAGTGTTCCCCATCTTCGCAACGACGTTGCCCCGTTGGGAGAATTGCAGGCGCCGCACGGAAAATTTTTCGTCACAGGCAACCATGAATATTACTCAGGCGTGGAACCGTGGGTGGATGAAGCGCGGCGGCTCGGCTATGATGTACTGATTAACGAGCACCGGCTTGTCCAGCGGAACGGGTCGTCGCTCGTGCTTGCCGGCGTCACAGACCCGACCGGCGCGCAATTTCTCCCGCATTCGCATACACCGAACGCAAAGGCGGCGATTGAGAACGCCCCTTCGGATACAGTCAAAATTCTACTCGCGCACCAGCCGCGCGAAGTCTTTGCCGCGCAACCGTTAGGGTTCGACCTGATGATTTCAGGACACACGCACGGGGGGCAGTTCTTTCCGTGGAATTATGTCGCGGCACTCGCACAGCCGTACATCTCCGGTTTGCATAACCACAATGGTACATGGGTGTATGTGAGTAAAGGAACGGGTTACTGGGGACCGCCGGTACGGCTCGGCGCGCGTTCGGAAATCACCGTCCTCACACTTACAACAAAAGAACCAGCGTGACGACAGTCCGTACAGATGGATAACCTAACGCACAGCCTCGCCGGAGCGCTCGCTGCAAAAATTGTCGAAACCAACTCCGGTAAACATGAACCGCGTGCCCGCGCGGTTCATGAGACGGACGTAGAACAAAAAAAAGTCTACCGCACGATATTTTGGCTGATGGTGGTCTGCGCGAACCTGCCGGATATCGACGCGCTGTTTAATCTTGCCGGCGACCCGTTTTTCGTCATCAAACATCACAGGGGAATTACTCACTCCCTCCTATTTGCGCCAGTTTTGTCTTTCCTCCCCGCTCTGCTTGCCTATATTGTCTCGCCGGTGAAGAACCTCAAGCACCTTTGGTTGATGGCGTTACTTGGCGTCTACCTGCATATTTTCTTCGACCTGATCACGTCGTTCGGGACTCAACTCTTCGCCCCCCTATTAGCTGAACGCTTCTCATTGGATTGGATGTTCATCATCGACCCGATCTTCACTGGAATTCTTCTTCTTCTGCTTTTCCTCGGAAAGCGCATGAAGCGACATGCCCGCTCATTTGCATTAGCCGGAGCCGTGTTCGTTGTTTCATATCTGTTGGTTGAGATGGCATCCCATAGCGTGGCGCAGAACCGCATTGCGCAAGCCGCCAAAGAGCAAGGCGTTGAGGCAGTGCGTGTTTCGGCGTTGGCACAGCCGTTGAGTATTTTTCGGTGGATGGGGTTGGTGCAGACGAACGATACAGTTTACGTGACTCATTTTTCCCTCTTTAATAGTCGCGAACCACCCGTGTTTAGGAAATTCCCCCAAGCCGGCGACCGGTTTGTTGCGAGCGCGATGCAGACAGAGGAAGCAATGTGGTTTATGAAGTTCGCCCGTCATCCACTCGTGCAATCACAAGAGGATGGGCAGAAGTGGATTGTAGAGATGCGCGACTTGCAGTTTTCGTTCGACCCAGAACTGGCAAAAACACTCGGCAACGCATTCGGGGTGGTGGAAGCGGAACGCCGCCTGCCGTTCATTTTGCAGTTTGAGTTTTCACACGACGGCGAACTGTTAGCGAGGAGGTTTAATAGATAGGTCGTTGTGAAGTACGTTCCCGACATTGAGTTGGATATTGTCATTTATAGTTACGATATTCACTAATCATCTTCAGATTACTGCACGAGCGCGTTAGTTAGAGACCTGCGATGCCCGATAAAACTAAATTCTGGTACTTAAAACATTTTAACATGTTTGAGAATATGGATGATAAGGCGATGGAAACCGTCAGCCGAATGTCCTCCATGTCAACGGTCAAGACGCACGAGCCGATTTATTTCCCCGACGAGCCATCCCGCTCGATATTTTTCCTTAAGGAAGGTCACGTAAAAATCTCCCGCCTGACCCCGGACGGCAAAGAAGCAATTGTTGATGTTGTGGGTCCTGGAGAGGTTTTCGGCGAGCTGTCGTTTGCAGAAGAAGCGGACGCCCGCAACGAGATGGCGCAAGCGATGGACGATGTTATTATTTGCGCCGTGAAAATGGAAGATTTCGAAGGCCTGTTGAAAATGCACCCGGAATTGAATTTCCAAGTTACAAAGCGCATCGGGTTGCGGCTTAAAAAAATCGAAGAGCGGGTAACGGATCTGATATTTAAAGATGTCAAGAAACGGATTGCCAGTTTTCTCGTGCGCTATGCAGAAGAATTTGGCAAAGTTAAAGCCGGCGTTGTTACGATGAAAGCGCCGCTTTCCCACCAGGAAATTGCCACGCTTACCGGCGCCGCCCGCCAGACAGTGACCACCACGTTGAACGAATTCCGCTCCCTGGGGCTCATCGATTTCTCCCGTCAGGATTTCACGATCAAACAGTTCGACAAACTGCAG
>DASWKY010000138.1:0-3631 GCA_036396395.1 Bacteroidota bacterium
AACGGCGCAGTCGGGTCGCCTTTCGGCGACGGGATACGGTGCACGACAGCTTCGAGCACTTCGTCGGTTCCGAGTCCGGATTTCGCGCTGCCGAGGAGGATTTCTTCTTCCTGACAACCCAGCAGATCCATCACCTGACGCTTTGTTGTCTCGAGCATCGTTTGCGCGCTCGGCAAATCAATCTTGTTGATGAACGGAATAATCTCCAGACCCGCCTCGATGGCAAGATAGAGGTTGGAAATCGTCTGCGCCTCGACGCCCTGCGTCGCATCGACAACGAGAATCGCCCCCTCGCACGCGGCGAGCGACCGTGAGACTTCGTAAGAAAAATCTACGTGCCCGGGCGTATCTATGAGATTAAGAATATAGTCCTGCTTATCGCGCGCCTGGTACTTTAATTGAATCGCATGCAGTTTGATAGTGATGCCGCGCTCTTGCTCAAGGTCCATGTCATCGAGCATCTGCTTGCTCAAATCACGTGTCGCAACGGCGCCGGTCATTTCAAGCAGGCGGTCGGCAAGGGTGGATTTCCCATGGTCGATGTGGGCGATAATGCAAAAATTTCGGATATGCTTCATAGTAAACGCTTACGCACGTATCCCGCATCACGCTTCTCTATTTAGACGAGAATACTGCGGAATTCGTTTCTTCAGAGTGGCTCGATAAAACAGCAAAAGTAAAGAGTGGATGCAAGCCAATCACCCTTTACTCGGCAAAAACAGGCTTACTGCCCGTCGTTTCAAGACTGAAATATAGCTGAAAAAGGCTTGAAGAGCAAGGAAATGAGCACGATTTAAGCCTTCTGAGCTTTTCAAAAACTCCTCGTTAATGTGTACATTGGTATGACCAGTCCTTGGGAAGGAGACTCCTATGAAAATCGTCGTCGCGGGCGGCAGTGGATTTCTTGGTACTGCCCTCATCGGTAAATTGACTGAAGCCGGACATTCGGTCGTATTGCTCACCCGAAATCCCGGCTCGGCTGTTTCAACATTCTCCCCTTCGGTTCAGAGCACATATTGGGACGCCAACACCGTTGGACCATGGGCGACATCCATCGATGGCGCCGACGCCGTTGTGAATCTCACAGGCGAATCCATCGGCGGAAAACGCTGGGCTGCTCGCCAGAAAGAAATTCTTCTTGCGAGCCGTATCAATTCTACAAAAGCTATCATCGAAGCAATACGGCAGGCGTCAAAAAAACCGAGAGTGCTCGTCAATCAGTCGGCGGTTGGGTATTATGGGAATGTCCCCAACGGCAATGTGGAAGAAGACCATCAGCCGGGAAATGATTTTCTCGCGGAAATTTGTGTACGATGGGAGCGTGAGGCGCGCACGGTAGAGTCCCTCGGCGTCCGGCTCGTTCTGCCGCGTACGGGAATAGTCCTTTCGAAACACGGCGGCGCGTTACCGCGGTTCTTTCTTCCGTTTAATCTTTTTATTGGCGGACCGTTAGGAACGGGCAACCAGTGGTTTCCGTGGATTCATCTCGAGGATGAAATCGGCGGGATGCTCTTCTCCATTGAGCAAGAAAAACTCTCCGGACCCGTAAACTTCGCCGCTCCGGGCAACGCGACAATGAAACAATTCTGTGCCGCGCTTGGCAGAGCCATGCACCGCCCCTCTTGGGCTCCAGTGCCGGGCTTCATGTTAAAAATCTTGTTGGGCGAAATGGCGGGTCCATTGATACTTGGCGGACAGAAAGTAATTCCCGCAAAGTTGCATGAAACTGGCTACCGATTCAGCTATCCGAAAATAGATGAGGCGTTAGCGAATGTGTTGAGGATATAACTTCACCGTATCGGGATACTCAATCGCAATTCTGCATTCCCGCCCAAATCGTCGCTCACATCGAACTCGTATAAACTCGCCCCCACGTACGCGTCGACAAGATTTAGGAAATACGTCAACGCAAGGTAGAACGCGAAGCGGTCGCGCTCGTCGCGGTAAAAATCCCGCTCGTAGCGCGCACGGGCATCTCCACCCGCTCCGAGTGCAAGCGATTCGGTATACCGGTCGGACGCGTCAGAGTAGCGGTTGTCCGCTTTGTTCCACTGACTACCGAAGTAAATCCCAAATCCCCAGATGATCGGAATTTTCCAGTAACGCTCTGTGTAAACCTGTCCCCCCCCCGGAAGCGCGGCGGATAACAGCACAGCCGTTGTCGTTGATTTTCTTTCAGAAGGAGAAATTGCTACGATGGAATCCGGGGCGTCAATAAACAACGATTCCGTTTTGAACAACGATGGGCGGACGGTTTGTTGGGCGTAGGAATAATAAAAAGAGGTGGCAAGCACAACGAGTGTATAACCTATCGAACGTCTGCGAGTCATTCCACCCTTACTGTTCAATCAACGCAATCGTCTCGATTTCCACTCGGGCGTCCTTCGGCAAACGGGCGACCTCTACGGTACTGCGCGCCGGCTTGGATTCAGAAAAAAACTCGGCATAGACTTCGTTCATGGCGGCAAATTCGCCCATATCTTTAAGAAATACTGTCGTTTTGAAGACCGATTTCAGCGACGCCCCTCCGGCTTTGAGCACGGCTTCAACATTCTGAAGCGACTGCCGCGTCTGCGCTTTGATGTCGCCGTTTGCAAACTGGTTTGTCGATGGGTCGATAGCAACCTGTCCGGCAGTATAAAGAAATTTTCCTTCTACACAAATCGCCTGACTATAAGGTCCGATAGGAGCAGGGGCTTTATCTGTGAGTATTTTTTCTAATGCCATAACGTAATTCCGAATAAAATGCTTGTTAGTGATATTTTTCAACAGCCGCGAACAAATCCAACAGTCTGTCCAAGTCATCGAGCGAATAATATTCAATAACGATTTCGCCTCTGCCGCCGCCTTTGGGACGCACGGAAACTTTCGTCGCCAGCGCCTGGCGGATTTTCTCTTCTACGCTTTGCACGCTTGAGGTTGAAATTGTCATTGCTCCCTTACGGGATTTCGAACGTGGTTTGCCGTCCTGTGCATACAGTTCGACTTTCCGTACCGATAAGCCTTCATGCACGATCTTCTCGTAAATCCTCAACTGCATGCTTTCGCTGGGGATATTGATAAGCGCACGCGCATGTCCCATCGTGAGCTTGTTATTCCGCAACCCGTCTTGAATTTGTAACGGGAGTTTCAGTAACCGGAGAAAGTTTGCAACGGTTGTTCTGTCTTTGCCGACTTTCTGCGAGACTTCTTCCTGCGTGAGACGGCATTCGGAAATGAGCCGCTGGTACGCGGCGGCAATTTCCATCGGGTTCAAATGCTCGCGCTGAACATTCTCGATGATCGCCAGTTCCAGCATTTCCGCATCCGTCTGCACGTCCATGACGTATGCGGGAATGTGCGACAGTCCCGCGGCTTGCGCCGCGCGCAGGCGGCGTTCACCGGAAATTAATTGGTACTGTTCGCCGAGCCGCCTGACGGTAATCGGCTGAATGATGCCTTTCTCAATGATCGACAACTTGAGTTCTTCGAGAGCCGCACGGTCAAAGTCCGCGCGCGGCTGGAACGGATTCGGGAGAATCCGGTCGCACTCGATGCGCGCAATTGACCCATCGGCAACTTGCTCGACCCGCGTCTCGCCTTCGTTCACACCGACTTCACGGGGGGGCGTTTGCGGAATCAGCGCGTTTAA
>DASWKY010000139.1:0-3040 GCA_036396395.1 Bacteroidota bacterium
GATCCATGGCAACAGTGCCGGCAAGAGGATATTTCTTCCCGTGTATCAACACAGACGCTTTACCGGACAACATACGACTGTAGCCGTCCGCATAGCCAATCGGCACCGTAGCAATCCTTGTGCGGCGCCGGGCAACGAACCGCCTGCCGTACCCGACACTTTCGCCTTTTGCTATCCATCTTGCGAACGAAACCTTCGATTTCAATGTCATTGCATGTTTAAGCGGAATGCTTTCCGATGTCTCAAGCGAAGGATAGTAGCCATACATGATCATCCCGGCGCGCACCATCGAAAAATAACTCGCAGGCAAATCGAGTATCGCCGCGCTGTTCGCCATGTGAATCAATTCCGGCGAGACCCGCTCCCGTCGAACAATGTCCAACGCTTTTTCAAATCTTTCCAATTGCAGTTCGGCAAAACGTTTATTTCGCTCATCCGATGTCGCAAAATGACTGAAGACCCCCTTGACTTCCAGCCTGCGCAATCTTCGTAAAGAGCGAATCACTTGTTGCAGTCCTTCCGGACGAACGCCGAGGCGATTCATGCCCGTTTCGACCTTCAGGTGAACTGCAATATTCTTTCTTGCGCGCTCTCCAGCTTGCTCGAGCCAGCGAATTTCTTTCAGGGAGCAGACTGTTGCTTCAAGGTCATACTTTGTAAAAAGCCTCGCCTGCTCGCGCGACGGAAGTGTAAAGACATGGATGGGAACTTTCAGTCCCGCTTCCCTCAGTCTCGCTCCTTCTTCCGGAATCGCAACGCCGAGATACTCTGCTCCTTGCTTCACCGCATACGTTGCAACTTCCACCATGCCGTGACCGTACGCATTGGCTTTCACCACCGCCATGATGAACGGGGTCTTTCCGATCTTACGACGGATGCCGCGTAAATTGTATCCAATTGCCCTTAAATCAATTTCCGCAATGGTCGGGCGGGTAGTGTTCTGCAAGTATCGGTTCGCGCCTCTAAAATTTGGCTTGAATATAACCTTTCTCACTCTGATAATCAACGAAAACCGCCACTCATCCGAACAAGTGCTTCACGACAAACCAGACGTTCGCCGGACGCTCCGCTAGTCTCCGCATATACCACGGGAACCAGAACGAACCATAGCTGATCAGCACCCGCGTTTTGTATCCATCACGGGCGAGACGCAGTTGCTCGTCTCGTTGGATTCCATAGAGAAGCTGAAACTCAACCGCATCTTTCGGTAATTTCATGGACGAAAGAGCAGTTTGCGTTTTCGCAAGAATTATTTGGTCATGCGTTGCTATGCCGGAATGAATGCCTGTCCGTTGAGCGTGTTGCAACAAATGAAGCACGAAGGCATAATAATTATCGTCAACGTCTTGTTTGTTACTGTATGCGACCTCTTTCGGTTCGGCGTATGCACCTTTCACCAGCCTGATTGCCGCAGGGATTTTCAGCAACTCTTGCAAATCCTTTGCTGTTCGATAAAGATACGCCTGCACGCATAAGCCGACATTATCATACTTTATCCGGACGCGCTTAAACACATCGAGCGTTGCGTCAACATATTGACTATACTCCATGTCCACCCAAACAAAATTCCCTGTGTTCTTGGCGTGTTTGACAATGGATTCAAGGTTGTTAAAACAGGTTTCCGCACTGAGGTCAAGACCAAGCTGAGTGAGTTTGACGGAAATATGGCAATCGAGCGTGCGCCCTCGTATCTTATCCAGCACTTCGCGATAATGCGCGGCAACCTCTCCCGCCTCCCCGGCTGAAGTAATATTTTCGCCAAGCTGGGTAAGCACGGTGGAGAGTCCATCTTCACGCAATCGCTCAGCGGCGAGGAGCGCATCATCAACATGCTCGCCGGGCATAAACCGCTTTACTGCGCGGCGGACAAAGGCATACTGAGGCATTTGACCGCGAAGCCAGGCATTCTGCGAACCCCATAATAGCACGTTTCTCATGAGACCCATAGCCGGCTCTTATTTAGCCCCTTCACTGCTTCCTGCCGGTTGTTTTGCCCGCTCCTGTTTTTGTTTCTCAACCATTTTTGCAACATCCGCCAACAATTGTTTCGCGTCGTACACAATTCCATCTTTTATCGTATATCGCACGCCCCCGACGCGCTCAGCTTTCTCGGTCTTATCATTGAGTTTCATTGCACCGGTACCGTATAACACTTTCAGGTTCTCAAGAGGGTTTTGGTCAACAATAACCATGTCTGCGAGTAGCCCTTCACGCACAACGCCAAATTCAATCGGTTTGCCGGCAGGCTCGTGAAGCGTCTTCGCCCCGTTCATCGTCGCCGACTGAATGACTTCAAGCGGATGAAACCCGGCTTCCTGCAATAATTCTAACTCTTGAATATACCCGAAGCCGTACGTGCTGTATATGTAACCCGCATCGGACCCGACGGTGACCCACCCGCCCATTTTCTTGTAATCGTTTATCAATCTAAACCACACCTGATAGAAATTTTTCCATGCGACCTCGTCCCACGTCGTCCAATAAAACCAATACGACCCGTGGCTCTCCCGGCTTGGTTCATAGAAATCCATGAGAGATGGAAGAGTGTACGTATCGTGATAATCTGCCGTACGTGCGCGCATGACATCCCGGCTTGCGACATAAATGGTCATTGTCGGGTCGAACGTCGTGCCTAATTTTAGATGCTCTTTGAGGTACGCGTTCCATTCGGAGCTTCCGGGCGGATGAATTTTATCCCACAGCCGCGCAACTTGAGAAAACCGATGCTGTTCGTTGGCTTGATTCTGGTCTATAGGCCAGGGCTGAACGACATAATCCTTTAACAGCGCTTCAAAGTGTCCATAGAAATGCGTAACCGTCCCCAAACCCAGCCGCGCGGCGTCCAGTGCATTCATCTGTGCAACGCCTTCTTGCGCGAGGTGTGCGGTTGAACCCAATCCATGTTTTTTTGCTTCATCAAGAAGCGCCTCCATGATCTCCGGCCTAAACGACCCTAACTTCATACCGTCCACGCCATTCTTTGCCGCCCAGCGCACCCATTCACGAGCAAGTTCCGGTGTATTCGCCGAGCCTTTATCCC
>DASWKY010000140.1:0-3057 GCA_036396395.1 Bacteroidota bacterium
TTTTATTCATAGCCGCGGCAATATGCATCAACCCTGAATCGTTCGAAACGACGGCGTCACAAAACTCCATCGCCGCCGCAGTCTCCAACAATGAAAACTGCCCGCTGAAATCCGTTACGCGCTCGGCTCCCGTCGCTTTCGTAATCACCTCAACGATCTGCGTGCTCAGCGCTCTATCCCCCGGACCTCCGAACAGCAAAATTTTCGCCTCGTGCTCGCGTATTAATCGAACAGCTAAATCGGCAAAACGTTCCCAGGGCCAGCGCTTCGTCATGTGCCGGGAGGATGGGCATAAACCTATAGTTTTTTCAAACCGGTTCAACTGCAAGGTAGCAATTTTACCTGAAACACCAAACAGGATTTCATCCGGAATATGTAATTCCGTGCCTTTTCCGTCGGGCTTCACGCCGAACGCATGTAACGGTTCAATATAGCGGTCTGCGACAGAAACAATTTCTTTATAAAGATTCTGCTTGAATTTGACAAGCATGAACCGTTCGTGCTTTCGTTTATCTATGCCGAGAACGTCTTTCGCGCCTAAGCCTGTCCTCAGGAAACGGCTCCGAAGGCTTCCGTGAATATCGAGCACGAGGTCGTAGCGCTCCTTTTTCAGCTTTCGTTTGAGCGACCGCAAACCCTGGAAGCCTTCCCGTGCATCGAATTCGTGAACAAGGTTCAGATTCTGATTATTCTTGACGAGTTCTGCATATTCCGTCCGTGTGACATAATCGATTTGCCCGCTCGGAAATTTTGCCCGCAACACCCTCAAAAGAGGCGTCGAGAGCACGATATCACCGACGGAACTAAAGCGAACCACCAATGTTTTAAATGATACACCCATGCACATCAAAGGTACCATTTTCTTGAAGCAGTTTCAACAACAGATGGCGCTACAGCTTTCCGGCTTTCTCACGCACGAATGACTTTCTTCATACGTCTTGCGACATTGCATTTTGCACCGAAGCCTTATATATTGCTTCTGAGGAGTATATACAACAATGAACCAGGCAAGAACAATTGGCGAGTTGCGCAGTTCCGGTTATGCGGTCCAATCGGTAAAGGACGAAGCGCGCAGCAACCTTATTCGTAAACTGCAAACCGGCGAACAACTCTTTCCCGGCATTATCGGGTATGAACAGACGGTCATTCCTGCCCTCGTGAACGCTCTCTTAGCGAAGCACGATATTCTCTTGCTCGGATTGCGCGGGCAGGCGAAGTCGCGCTTAGTGCGAATGCTCCCATCGTTGTTAGATGAATATGTGCCGGTCGTGAAAGGCTGTGAAATCAACGATAACCCGTTCAAACCGGTCTGCAAACGCTGTACGGAGTTGGTGAAACAATCGGGAGACGAGGTAGAAATTGAATGGCTCCATCGTGATGCGCGCTTCTCGGAGAAGCTCGCGACGCCGGACGTTACCATCGCCGACCTTATCGGCGACATCGACCCGATAAAAGCGGCAACTCAGCGACTGCACTATGCGCATGAGGGGGCGATTCATTTCGGCATTGTTCCGCGCACCAACCGCGGTATTTTCGCCATCAATGAATTACCCGACCTCCAACCGCGCATTCAGGTGGGCCTCTTTAATATCATGGAGGAGAAGGATATCCAGATCCGCGGCTTCAACGTGAGGATTCCACTCGATGTCATGATTATTTTCACCGCGAACCCGGAAGATTACACGAACCGCGGCAACCTTATTACGCCGCTCAAAGACCGCATTGATTCACAAATCATCACGCACTACCCGCGCACGTTGGAAGACGCCATCACCATCACCAGACAGGAAGCATGGCTACAGCGCGATGGGCGGAAAATAACCATTCCGCATTATTTTCGTGAGATCATCGAGCAGGTTGCGTTTGAAGCGCGCAAAAGCGAGTTTGTCGACCAGAAATCCGGCGTGAGCGCGCGGTTTACGATTTCTGCAATGGAAAATCTGGTCAGCAATGCGGAACGCCGCGCGATTGTGCTCAACGACCCGTGCGTGGTACCCCGTATTTGCGACCTTCTGCACGCCCTCCCGGGCATGACGGGAAAGGTGGAGTTAGTCTTTGAGGGGGAACAAGAGGGAGCGATTAAAATCAGCAAAGCGCTCGTCGGCAAGGCGGTGCGGGAGGTGTTCAAAAAATATTTCCCAGACCCGCTCCAGCGCCGAGCGAAGCAAACCGCCGAGGGCAGACAACAAGATGATTCGGAGTATGGCGCTGTCGTGCGGTGGTTTGAATCGGGCAACCGAATCGAAATCGCAGACGACATGCCGCTCGAGGCATACTTCCGGGAGTTAGACCGTGTGAAGGGGCTTCGCGAAGTCACCAAAAAACATATGAAGGTATCCGAAAGCGATACGTACGAGCTTTCATCCGCCATGGAATTTGTCCTTGATGCATTGCATCAAAGTTCTAAACTGGCGAAAGACGAAGTCGACCACGTCACCTCGTATAAAGACATGGTCGGGAGCATTTTTTCCGGGCGCGGGAAATCGATAGAGGAAGAACTGTAAATGCGAATCCGTTACAGCAAATGGACGCCCAACTCGATGACCGACGAACAGCGGCTTCAGTCGCTGACGTCGCTGTTCAGTTATCTTCTTGTCAAAACGAGCGGGGACGTGAACGAGGCGCTCGAGTGGCTCCGCGAACTCGCGAAGCAGTACGGCTTGTTCGACGAGAACATGTCGCTGGAAGACTTGATTGAGAAGCTCAAGGAAATGGGCATCATCGAAGAGGTAAAGGACACATTCGTCCTGACCACTAAGGGTGTTCAGCGAATCCGGCAAGACGCACTGCGCGAAATTTTCACATCTCTCAAGAAGGCTCCTGAGGGCAATCACGAGACACCGTATACCGGCAAGGGCGTCGACCGCTTGAGCGAAACCAAAAAGTGGAACTTCGGAGACCCCCCGACAGACCTCGACCTGACCTCGACACTGACGAATTCCTTTAAGCGCGACGGGATAGATGATTTTTCGCTGAAGGAAGAAGACCTCGAAGTCTATGAATCCGAGCACATGACAACGTGCGCGACGGTGCTGATGGTTGACATCAGCCACAGTA
>DASWKY010000141.1:0-6840 GCA_036396395.1 Bacteroidota bacterium
CCCGCGCTCTTTACCGAGAAGATTATTCCTCTCAATGTTGCCTTGATCCATCTCTCGCCGCCCGACGAACACGGGTTCATGAGTTTTGGCGTCGAATGCGCGGCGTCGAAAGCGGCCGCCGAAAGCGCCGATATCGTCATCGCGCAGGTCAATGAACGAATGCCGAGAACGCTGGGCGATGTGTTTATCCATGTTTCCAGCGTGCATAAGATTGTCGAATGTTCGGAACCCCTCCTCACACTTGCTCCGTCGGAATCAACGGCTGTTGAACAACAAATCGCCACTTATATTGCCGGGCTTATCGAGGATGGCTCGACGCTTCAACTCGGCATCGGCGGCATTCCGGACGCGGTGCTCTCTCGACTTGATGGTATTCAGCATCTCGGCGTACACACGGAAATGGTGTCCGACGGCGTCGTCCGGGCGATTGAGCGGGGAGTAATCACCAATCTGAAAAAAACATTACACGCAGGCAAGGTTGTGGCAACATTTGTTCTCGGCTCGCATCACCTGTATGAATACGTCGACAACAACCCGTACTTCGAATTGCACCCCTGCAGTTATACAAACAATCCGTTCATTGTGGCGCAGAACGACAAGATGGTGGCGATTAATTCGGCGATTGAAGTTGATATCACGGGCCAGGTGTGCTCGGATTCTATCGGTCCGAAAATCTATAGCGGGTTCGGCGGACAGGTGGATTTCATACGCGGCGCGGCATACTCGAAAGGCGGCAAACCGATCATTGCGTTATCTTCGACAGCAAAAAATGGAACCATGTCGCGCATTGTCGCGCAACTAAAACGCGGAGCGGGCGTTGTGACCACCCGCGCCGATGTACACTATGTCGTAACGGAATTCGGCGTTGCTTCGCTCCACGGAAAGAATTTAGTGCAACGGGCAGAAGCGCTGATAGCGATTGCGCACCCTTCGTTCCGTGAAGAGTTAGAAAGCGTTTTCAGGCGCAATGGGAAACCGGAGCTTCAGCCGGAAGTCGAGAACGTGTCATGAGCGAACAATCAACTGTTCGGTTTGAGCAGAACATTGCATTGACGACGCGTCAGTACGTGTTCGGTCCTGTGCTTTCGCGCCGCCTGGGCTTTTCGCTGGGCGTGGATGTCATACCGAAGAAATTATGCAACCTCGACTGCGTGTATTGCGAGGTCGGTCGCACCGATAAACGTGCGATGCGGAGACTGGAATACCTCCCGGCAAAGAACATCCTTGCAGAAATTCGGGAAGCGCTGGCGGAAAAACCGACGGTAGAGTATATCACCTTTTCCGGGTCGGGCGAGCCGACGCTGAACTCCAAGCTTGGGGAAATGATCCGGTCGGTAAAGCAAATGACCGATGTTCCCGTTGCTGTGATTACGAACGGCACACTGTTGTATATGGAGGACGTCCGGCGAGATTTGCTGGAAGCCGATGTTGTCCTGCCGTCGTTGGATACAGCCACCACCGAGATGTTTCTGAAGGTGAGCCGTCCGCACCCGAAGCTTTCGCTCGGGTCTATTGTGGATGGGCTGAGAAAGTTCCGGCAGGAATACAAGGGCTTGATGTGGCTGGAAATCTTATTGGTGAAAGGCTACAACGACAGCAACGAAGAAATACTACTGTTAAAGCAACTTGTAGAAAACATACGACCGGATAAGATACAGCTTAATACCGTGATCCGTCCACCGGCAGAATCATTGGCTCAACCGGTCGATGAACAACGAATGCTGGAAATTCGAGAGATGTTCGGAGAGCGCTGTGAAATCATCGCCTCGTTTGCGTCAGATGTGCGGCAGTCGGCAAATCATTTCGATACGGCGGATATACTGGCGATTCTTCGTCGCCGGCCGGTAACTCCGGAAGACCTTGCGGACATGATGCGGGTTCCCTTGCATGAGGTCCAAGGCATTCTCGACGTGCTGGAGAACAATGCGCTCGTCGTCCCGTACCGGTTTCAATATAAGACATATTATAGGCCGATAGAGAATTTTTTCAGCGGGTTTTGTGGATAAGCTAAAAAATGTGTGGTCAGTTATGAAAACACTTAGTACTCATCATGCGAGAAAGTTCAACATGACACGGCGGAGAAAAGAATCTGCGCTCCGGAACGTGTTGAACAAAATGGTAGCCTCGCAGGATGTCGGGTCGATAGCGGAAGGTGAGAGGTATATCTGCCCGACGTGCAATATTCCTCTCAAGCTCTGCATAGGCAACCCGGACGCACTCTGCAGATTGAAAGTAACGGAAAACACGGAATTGTCATTATTGTTCAACGCAACGGGCGTCGGCACTGCGGTATATGGCAGATGTTTGCAATGCGGCAAACGGCTCTCGCCTCACCGCATGAAGAGTAACCCATTGCAAGAACTGTGCGTCTCCTGCGAAGCGCATAAGGTGAAAAGAAAAATTCATACGAGAAAGATAAACCCATGATACAACGTCAAGATGCACTCGACTATCATGCTGGCGGCAGGCGTGGAAAAATTGAAGTCGTTGCCACGAAGGCATGCCAAACGCAACGCGACCTTTCACTTGCCTATACGCCGGGTGTTGCGGAACCGTGTCTCGAAATTCACAAAAACCCGGACGATGTTTATCTCTATACGGCAAAAGGAAATCTTGTTGCCGTCGTCTCCAACGGCACTGCGGTATTGGGCTTGGGAGACATCGGCGCACTGGCAGGAAAGCCGGTCATGGAAGGCAAGGGGGTGTTGTTCAAAAGGTTTGCCGATATCGACGTGTTCGATATTGAGTTGAACACGCATAACCCCGACGAGATCATCAAGGCGGTGCAACTGCTCGAACCGACGTTCGGCGGCATCAACCTGGAAGACATCAAAGCTCCGGAGTGTTTTTACATCGAGGAAGAACTGAAAAAGACGATGAACATTCCGGTCTTCCACGATGACCAGCATGGCACGGCGATCATCAGCGGGGCGGCATTGCTCAATGCGTTAGAGGTCGTCGGCAAGAATATTGATTCTGTACGAGTTGTATTTAGCGGCGCAGGCGCGGCGGGGATTGCCTGCGCGAAACTGTACGAAAAACTCGGCATTCGCCGCGAGAATATGATTCTGGTTGATACGAAGGGTGTGGTGTATAAGGGCAGGACGAAGGGAATGAACCCGTACAAAGAATACTTCGCCTTAGAAACGAATGCCCGCACATTAGCAGATGCAATGAGGGGCGCCGACGTGTTCTGCGGAGTTTCCGCCAAGGATATCGTAAGTAAGGATATGATCCGCTCAATGGCGGACAACCCGATTGTGTTTGCCATGGCAAACCCCGACCCGGAGATTACCTATGAAGACGCCACGAGCGCGCGTGATGATATTATCATGGCAACGGGCAGGTCGGATTATCCGAATCAAGTCAACAATGTGTTAGGGTTCCCGTTTATTTTCCGCGGTGCGCTGGATGTCCGGGCGTCGACGATTAACGACGAAATGAAAATCGCCGCGTCGCATGCGCTGGCGAGATTGGCGAAAGAAGATGTGCCGGATTCGGTGATGCGCGCGTACGGCGGCAAAAAAATCGAATTCGGGCGCGAGTACATTATCCCCAAACCGTTCGACCCGCGTGTTCTGCTTTGGGAGGCTACCGCAGTGGCACGGACGGCGATGGAGACAGGCGTCGCTCGCGCCCCTGTTAGTGACTTTGAAGCTTATCGCGATACACTCGAAGCGCGCTTAGGGAAATCGCGGGAAGTCATGCGTGTCTTTATCCACAGAGCGCAACATGACCCGAAGCGGATTGTGTTTCCCGAGGGCGAGGAAGAAAAGGTGCTTCGCGCGGCGCAAATTATCGTTGAAGAAAAAATTGCGAAGCCGATACTGCTTGGGAGCAGGACGCTCATCACGCAACGGATTAAGGAGCTGGGCTTAGACCTTGACGGCATCGAGATCGTCAATCCCTCAAAATCAATGAAGCATGATGAGTATGCGACTGCATTCTATTCCTTGCGACAGCGAAAAGGAGTGACGCGGTTCGATGCTGAACGCTTAATGCGTACGCATAATATTTTCGGGATGATGATGGTTCGGCACGGCGATGCGGAGGGGCTGGTTTCCGGACTGACCCAGCATTACCCGGATACTGTGCGTCCTGCTCTTCAGATAATCGGAAAGAAGGACGGCGTCAATCGTATCGCAGGATTGTATATGCTTGTGTTCAAGCATCAAACGATGTTTATCGCCGATGCAACGGTGAATATCGAGCCGACCGCCGAGGAGTTAGCGGAGATTGCCATTCTCGCCGCAGAGAAGGTCAAGCAATTCGATATCGAGCCGCGGGTGGCAATGCTGTCATTCAGCAACTTTGGTGGAACACCGCATCCGTTGACGGAAAAAGTTCGGACTGCTGTTGCACTGGCGCGGAAGAAAGCTCCCTCTCTGCGTATCGAGGGCGAAATGCAAGCGGATACGGCGGTTTCTCCGGACATCATGTCGGAATTCTATCCATTCAGCACAGTGCGGGAAGGCGCAAACGTGTTGATTTGTCCCGATATAACCTCGGCGAACATTGCCACAAAGCTCGTCACCAAACTTGCAAACGCTACGGCAATCGGTCCGATTCTGTTGGGTATCAAGAAACCGGTTTACCTCATGATTCCCAGCAACGACGTAAACGACATTGTCAACATTACTGCCATGGCAGTATTTGAATCCCAACACCAATCGAAGCAAGCCCAGTTCGAAGACCAAACGGCGGTTGAGCTTCCGTTGGTGTAACATGGAGGAGGACGTATGATTCGCGGAACAGTTTCTATTGATGTCGCCATTTGCAAGGGTTGTGAACTGTGCATTGCCGCCTGCCCGCAGGAAAGCCTCGGACTTGCCGCGGAAATTAATGCACTCGGATACCGTTATGCCGCTCTTGTGCAGGATAACTGCACGGGGTGTATTAATTGCGCTCTTGTATGTCCGGAAGGGGCGATCAACGTGTACCGGGAACCGAAATCGGCGCACAAACAAGAACGCGACAGAGTACTGGCTCTCTAAATGAAGGAATGTCCTATGAACACGCAGGCAGAAGCACCGCGGCTCATGAAAGGGAATGAAGCGCTCGCTGAGGCAGCAATCCGTGCCGGTTTGCAGGGCTACTTTGGGTATCCCATCACGCCGCAGTCTGAGGTCCTTGAGTACCTCATTACGGAATTGCCGAAACAGGGCGGGATGGTCTTGCAAGCGGAGAGCGAAGTTGCCGCCATCAATATGATATACGGAGCCGCCGGAGCTGGAGCGCGCGTGATGACGTCTTCATCAAGTCCCGGCATCAGTCTCATGCAGGAAGGGCTCTCTTATATGGCGTCGGCGCAATTGCCGTGCTTGGTGGTCAATGTCAGCCGCGGCGGTCCGGGTCTCGGCACGATTCAGCCGTCGCAGGGGGATTATTTCCAGGCGACGAAAGGCGGGGGCCACGGCGATTATCATTTAATTGTGCTCGCGCCTGCGTCGGTGCAGGAAATGGCGGATTTTGTGTTTGAAGCATTCCGGCTTGCGGAGAAATACAGGAACCCTGCCATGATACTCGCCGACGGTGCGCTCGGTCAAATGATGGAAAAAGTCATTCTTCCGCCAGCGGGAACATTGCCCCGTACCGAAAAACCGTGGGCGACAACGGGCAAGCCCAACACACGAGAACGAAACGTCGTTACCTCGCTGTTCATCCAGCCGGAAAAAATGGAAGCGGTAAATCTCCAGCTTCAGAAAAAATACCGAGAGTTACAACATGAAGCGCGGTATGAAGCCGACGGCGTCAAGGACGCCGATGTACTCGTTGTCGGTTTTGGTCTCACCGCTCGTATCGCCCAGAAAGCCATCGAGCTTGCACGGGCGAACGGGGTGCGCGTGGGCTTGTTCCGCCCGATGACGCTTTATCCTTTTCCGTCTGAGGCGCTTGCGGCACACGCTCGTAAAGTATCCTCCGTCCTTGTCGTTGAATTGAACTCCGGGCAGATGGTAGAGGATGTGCGGCTTGCCGTGAACGGCAAAAGGCCTGTGTATTTCAAGGGCAGAATGGGCGGCGTCATAATGACTCCGGAAGAAATTCTCGAGGAAATAGAACTTGTCGCGGAAAACAGTCATCTCCAAACTGCGGGTATATTAGAGGAAATGTTATGAAACCCATGATGGAAGGCCTGGAAACTGTCTATCACCGCCCCGGTACACTGACGGAAACGCCGATGCACTATTGTCCCGGATGCGGGCATGGCGTGGTGCATAAATTGCTTATGGAAGTCGTTGAAGAAATGGGCGTACAGGAAGATACCATCGGCGTAGCTCCTGTAGGGTGCTCAGTCTTTGCCTATCACTACATGAATATTGATATGCAACAAGCCGCGCACGGGCGCGCCTCGGCGGTTGCAACGGGTATTAAGCGTATGCTTCCGCATAAGCTCGTGTTTTCATATCAAGGAGACGGCGACCTTGCCGCCATCGGCACTGCGGAAACGATACACACGGTCAACCGCGGCGAGAATATACTCATCGTGTTTATCAATAATGCGATTTACGGCATGACGGGCGGACAGATGGCTCCCACGACGCTCCTCGGTATGGTCACGTCGACAACGCCGTATGGACGCGAGTCATCCGCCAACGGGTACCCGTTGAAGATGACGGACTTGGTCACAACATTGCCCGGTGCATACTATGTCACACGCCAATCAGTCCATACGCCGACGGCGGTACGGAAAACAAAAAAAGCCATTCGCACAGCGTTGGAGCATCAGCAAAAGCACAAAGGGACATGTTTCATTGAAGTGGTCTCCAATTGTCCATCGGGTTGGAAGATGACGCCGCTGGAAGCAAACGCATGGATGGAAAAGAACATGTTCCCGGTCTA
>DASWKY010000142.1:0-3510 GCA_036396395.1 Bacteroidota bacterium
TGGAATACCCCGGACAGATTAAAGTTACCGTGATCAGGGAGTTCCGTTCTGTCTCATTTGCAAAGTAGGCTCCGTGGCGAAACGCACAACGCACATCGCGCGTATCGGCGTCACGGGCGGCATCGGGAGCGGTAAATCCGCCGTCTGTGCCGTGTTTGAACGGCTCGGTGTTCCGGTGCTCTATGCAGACGCCATCGCCCGCGAAATTTCGAACGCCGACTCTGCGGTCAAGAAAAAGATTGCAACGTTATTGGGGCCGCAGTCGTATACCAGCAACAGAACATTAAATAGAAAGTATGTCGCGTCGCTGGTGTTTTCGAATAAAAAACTTCAGCAACAGTTGAACACCATCGTCCATCCGAAGGTTGAACAGGAAATCGAAGCAAGGATAGGCAGGCTGAAAGGAAGCCCGCCGTTTGTCGTTGTCGAGGCGGCGCTCATCTACGAAGCCGGACTCGACGCGCTGCTCGATGCGGTGGTCGTGGTAGATGCAGAAGAGGACGTTCGCATTCGCCGGGTGGTGAAGCGCGACGGGGTTTCGGCTGAGGACGTCCGGAAGCGCATCGGGGCACAGTGGAATCAGGCTCAGAAACTGAGCCGTGCGGATATTGTGATACGGAACAACGGCTCGCTTTCCGAACTCGAAATTCAAGTTCGTTTTTTGTATACTCTATTCGTCCAACGTTATCAGAAGGCATAAGCTTGACGCCTACAGTGTTTGATAAAGAGCATCAATTTTTTTTCCACACCTACAAGCGGCTGACGCTCGATATAGAGCGGGGAGAGGGATGCTACCTCTATGACCGCGCCGGAAAAAAGTATTTGGATTTTTTCGGCGGGCTTGCCGTCAACTCGCTCGGGTACAACCATCACCGCGTCAACGACGCCATTACACACCAGCTGACGAAGTACATTCACCTCTCGAATTTTTTCGTCCAGGAGCCGCAAGTCCGGCTTGCCGAGCAGTTGATAGCCGCGTCCGGATACAAACGGCTGTTCTTCACGAACAGCGGCACGGAAGCCGTCGAGGGCACCATCAAGCTCGCCCGCAAGTGGGGCAAAGCGCAAGGCAAGAAGGACCTCTTCGGGTTGTCCAATTCATTCCACGGCAGAACAATGGGAGCTTTGTCGCTCACCGAGCGCGCGAAGTACCGCGAAGGGTACGAACCGTTCCTGCCAAATACCGGGCACATCGGTTTCAATAATGTCGAAGAGTTGCGGAGCAAGGTGAACGCCCAGACACTGGGTATTGTGCTTGAATTTATTCAGGGCGAGGGCGGTATCAACGTCGTGAGCAAAGAATTCGCCGCTGAGTTGAATGCGTCGCGCGAGAAATTCGGTTTTCTAATAATCGGAGACGAGATTCAGTGCGGTCTCGGCAGGACGGGAAGATTTTTCGGGTTCGAGCACTTCGGTGTGCGCCCGGATATTGTCGTTATCGCAAAACCGCTCGGCGGCGGCTTGCCGCTCGGAGCGTTCATGGGCAACGAACGGGTGGCTGACTCGTTTTCTTACGGTGTACACGGGACGACGTTCGGCGGCAACCCTGTCGCGTGCGCCGCCGGTTCAGTGGTGCTCGACGAAATCATAACCAAAGGCGTTATGAAGAACGCGGGCGAGGTCGGCGCATACCTGAAATCAGCGCTCACCGTTTTGCAACGGGAAATGCCGGAGGCGATTGCGGATGTGCGAGGCTATGGTTGTATGTTGGGTATCGAACTTACGCGGGAAAGCCAGCCCGTCGTGGATGAATTACAGCGCAGGGGTATTCTCGCCAATAGCACAAACGTGAACGTCGTGCGGCTCCTGCCCCCGTTGTTGATTACCAGAGAGCATTGTGATATTTTTGTTAATGAGTTTCACACAGTTCTCAAGGCGCTGGTCCAACAGCCCGTTCACGCCGCCAAGTAGTGTCGAATGTTGTAATGTTGGAATATGTGTTGTATAACTAACTATCTTCACACCTAATAGGGGAGGTTCTATGAAAAAAATGTTAGTTGTAGTAGCATTGGTTTGTGTTGTTTCGACTGTCTCGTTTGCGCAGTTAGGGTTGTACTCTATCGGCGCAGGCATCGGACTTGTGTCAGTCAGTAATGAAGCCGGGAGCGGGTTAGTTATTGGCGCCGGCGCAAATTTGGGCGAGATCACAACGGGATTGCATTTGCGTCCTGAAATCGGCTACTGGTCGGTAAGTCGGGATGTGTTTGGAGTGGACGTCACAACCAGCGATTTTATTATTAATGCCAATGTTATTTACCTCTTTATGAATGGAGCGGAGCGAACTCCCTTTTACGCAGGCGGCGGTCTTGGGCTGAATGCGGTTTCTGCCGAGGTTTCTGTTCCGGGTTTCGGCAGTGCCTCCGCCAGCGAGACCAAGATTGGCATTAACCTCCTTGGCGGCGCGGTGTTCCCGATGGCAGAGAAGATTATGATTGGCGGCGAAGCTCGTTATGTGATCATCTCGGATTTCGGTCATTTTGGCGTTCAAGCCGTTGTTGTGTTTGTGTTGTAATAAGTTTCTTTGTTTAGTGTTTGCTGAGGGAGGAACCGAGAGGTTCCTCCCTTTTTTTCTTCCCTGTTGTCTCGCCGGAGTTTTTTTCGTATCTTGAAGCAGTGACCCCTCTTGATCAACTTGAAGGAAAACCCCGATGTCATTGCGGAATCTTCGGGATTTATAACCATCCCGACGCCGCGCTCATGACGTACTACGGTCTCCACGCGTTACAGCACCGGGGACAAGAAGCGACCGGCATCGTCACCAGTGAATATCTTCCCGAAAAAAAACGCTACCGGTTTAACATCCACAAAGGCGTCGGTCTAGTATCCGATGTGTTTCGTGATGAAAAAATTGTCAAGAACGCCCTCAAAGGCACGGCGGCAATAGGACATAACCGGTATTCCACGACAGGCTCCGCACAGAACGAAGCGAATATCCAGCCTTTCACGGTGAATTATAAAGCGGGCAACCTCGCCTTAGGGCATAACGGCAACCTCACGAATTTCAAAACGCTCCGCAACCGTCTCCAAAACGACGGCACGATTTTCCAATCTACTTCGGACAGCGAAGCTATCCTTCATCTTGCGGCGCGCAGTAAAGAAACCGACCAGGTACTGCAAATCAAGGATGCCTTGGAACAAGTCCGCGGTGCGTACTCGCTTGTGATACTCACCGACGCGGCGCTGATTGCAGCGCGCGACCCGCACGGATTCCGCCCGCTTGCATTGGGGAAACTCCCACCCAAAGAGGACACGCAAACAGGGGACGCCTACGTCGTCGCATCCGAGACCTGCGCTTTCGATATCATCGGCGCGACCTATATCCGCGATATTGAGCCCGGCGAAATTCTTGTCATTGACCAGCAGGGAGTGATGTCCGGAACACTAAAATCCCTCTGGGTGAGCCAGAAGGCTGACACACCGCACCCGTGTATCTTCGAGTATATTTACTTTTCACGTCCGGACAGCAAAATTTTCGGAGAGAACGTAGACAAAGTACGGCGCAAGCTCGGT
>DASWKY010000143.1:0-3330 GCA_036396395.1 Bacteroidota bacterium
TAATTTTTAGACCCGGTACTCTGCTTACGTTTTCTAAGCCCTCACCCCGTCCTGCGGAGGGGGTGAGGATGCCAAGATTCGTAAACACAATTATTAAAGTGCATAACGTGTGTAGCGAAGCGTCTCCCCAACAACTATGAAAATTGATCTCGCGTTTTCAGCTACCAACATAGACGAGCTTCAGCTTCGGGATAAAAATGTGGTGGTGATCGATGTGCTGAGGTCGAGCACGACTGTCGTGACAGCTCTCGCGAACGGCGCGCGGGAAATCATCCCCGTCCCCAACATCGAATCCGCCGTGAAAATCTCCGGAAGCTTATTCGGAGACGTTACCCTGCGGGGCGGCGAGCGAAGCGGGAAGATGATTCAGGGTTTTAACCTGGGTAATTCGCCGCTGGAATATACCGAAGCGACCGTCAAAGGAAAATCGATTATCTATTGCACGACCAACGGCTCGGTGGCAATGTCGAAAAGCCGGTACGCTCGCAACATGGTCGTCGCCGCATTCGTTAACCTGTCGAAGGTGACGGAATTCATCACGCAGATGAACGACGACGTGGTGATTATTTGTGCTGGAAACACCACCGTGGCGAACGGCTTTTCTCTCGAAGACGTTGTGTGCGGCGGGATGATTGTGCACCAACTTTCCGAGCAAGAGAATGTTCCGCTGGAGTTAAGCGACTCGGCGCTTGCCGCGCGAAGTTTGTATAAAAGCTTCGGACGTTCTATTCTGAAAATGATTAAGAATTCCGGGCACGGCAAGTACCTCGCGAGCATCGGCTACGAAGAGGATATAAAGTACAGCGCGAAGGTGGATTCCCTTCCCGTGCTCCCGGTGCTGAGCGGCAATGTTGTCAAAATTCGAAAAGAAGAGAAGCGCGACGCAGAGTTGGAAATAACGCAAGTCGCGAAACAATCCGATTAACGTCTTCACAGAAGGATGACACCTATGGCAGACGTTTCGAAACAATCCCGGAACTCTTCAGCCCAGCGACAGCGCCAAATTTACGCGTTCGTCGGGTTGATTGTTTCGTTCATGGTCTTGCTGAGCCTGATTTCCTACACCTCCGCAGACCAGGCGAACGGCGACGTCGCTCTCTGGAAAATTTTCACCAACGACCCCGAGGTCGCCGCAAAAGCCGACCGCACATCGAACTGGCTCGGCATGTTGGGTGCGGTCGTTTCCAATTGGCTCATTAATTCTACGATTGGCTATTCGATTGTCGTTCTTCCGGTGCTAGCGATGCTGTGGCTCTGGGCGTTCGCACGCGAAAAGAATTTTCAAAAACTCGTCGTTCCCACCAGTTATACCGTCGCGTTTGCGCTTCTCTTTGCATCCATTAACGGCACAATCCGTCTCGTCGGCGACTCACAGCTTATTCCGGTTGAGTGGAGCGGACTGGTGGGCGAATTCCTCGCGGGCGTACTCTCAAGACTCATCGGCTTAACAGGTACCGTTCTCCTGCTCGTCGGTGTGCTCATCACCACAGCAGTATTCGCTTTCGACATCGACATGCTGAAAGTCTATGAGAGGCTGAAAGTCTGGATGCGTCTAACGCTCGATTGGCTCGACGAAAAACGGAGTACTGCCGGACGTGAGAGCGAGATGAAACGCGAAGCTTCCGTCGAAATCAAAAAATCGGAACCGGAAGATTCTGTACACCCGCGCCTCGAAATGCGTAAACCTTTGCCGCAGGTTGAAAGCACACTGTTTGCTCCTTCCGACGTAGTCGCAGAAGACACGGAAGAACCTGCCGCATCTCCGGTTGAAGACGAGGACTTGGAATTAGACATCAAAGAGATGCATCATGAAGCAGAGGTGAACTTCGACGAACGCGAGCAGGATGTCGACGAAGAAGAAATAGACTTTGTCCCGCCCTCGGTTGATTTGCTCGACCATGCCCGCACGAGCGAAGAGGTGGATGAGGTGGAGTTGAAAACGAACGCCGAACTTCTGCGTGCGAAGCTTTCAGACTTCGGCGTGGCAATCGAGAGTGTTTCGGTTACTCCCGGTCCCGTCGTGACGCTGTACGAGCTTGTCCCCGCGACCGGCGTGAAGGTCAGCAAGATCGAAAGTTTGGAAGATGATATCGCCCTCGCGCTCAAAGCGAAGGGCATCCGCATTATCGCCCCGATTCCCGGCAAAGGGACGGTCGGCGTGGAAATCCCCAATCACAATCCGGCGTTAGTGACGATTCGCTCGGTCATTAACTCGGCGAAATTCCGTGAGAGCACAGCCGCTCTGCCGCTGGCGATGGGCAAAACGATTTCCGGCGAAGTGCTCGTTGACGACCTTGCCAAAATGCCGCATTTGCTGATTGCCGGATCGACGGGTTCCGGCAAGAGTGTCGGGATTAATACCATTCTGACCAGCTTGATGTACCGCCTGCACCCGAGCGACGTGAAGTTTGTGATCATCGACCCGAAAAAAATCGAACTATCGCTGTATTCGAAAATCCGCAAGCACTATCTCGCGGTCTCTCCGGACATTGACGAAGAAATCGTGACCTCCTCGAACAACGCCGTGCTGACGCTCAAGAGCGTCGAATATGAGATGGAAAAGCGCTACGACGTACTCGCCGCCGCCGGCGTGCGCAGTATTGCCGACTACAACGACCGCTTCAAGAACGGCCGCTTACACGATACCGAGACCGTGAAGCATCGCAAGCTCCCGTATTTAGTGATTGTGATTGACGAACTGGCTGATTTGATGATGACGGCGGCTCGCGAAGTCGAAGAACCGATTGCGCGCCTCGCCCAGCTTGCCCGCGCAGTGGGCATTCACCTTGTGCTCGCAACCCAGCGCCCCTCGGTGGACGTCATTACCGGCGTCATCAAAGCGAATTTCCCTGCGCGCATCGCGTATCAGGTGGCATCGAAAATCGACTCGCGCACCATTCTCGATATGAACGGCGCGGAACAGCTTCTCGGCAACGGCGATATGCTGTATCTCCCGCCGGGAAGCCCGAAACCGACACGCATTCAAAATGCGTTTATTTCAACTGAAGAGGTTGAACGAATCACTAACCATATCGCTAAACAGCAGGGCTACAGCCAACCGTTGCATTTGCCGTCCGTGTTCGAGAAGAAGAAAGCATCCAGTCTTGCCGGAGGCGGCGAGCGCGATGAATTATTCGACGAAGCGGCGCGGATTATCGTTCGGCACCAGCAAGGGTCGGTCTCACTGCTCCAGCGCCGCTTGAAGGTCGGCTACTCGCGCGCCGCGCGGCTGGTTGATGAGCTTGAAGCCGCGGGTATCGTCGGTCCGTTCGACGGAAGCAAAGCGCGCGAAGTTCTTGTGGACTCCGAAGCTGGATTGGAAGCATTGCT
>DASWKY010000144.1:0-3563 GCA_036396395.1 Bacteroidota bacterium
GGATTCTTCCGCAAACTCGATGGTGGATCGATTTGCACTGTCGCCAGACGGTCGCGCAGCCATTTTTTATTGGCATTTTTACCTGCGAAGAGAACGCTATCTATATATACAAGCCGTCTTAACAACCCCCTATGATTCGGGAAACCCTTTTCCCAAAATATTGTTATATTTAATAACATGTTTTACTTCTGAGAAGCCCGCTAAAGAAAGAGAGCCTTAATGTTAACCAGCGTTGTGGTAAGCTTTCTCCTGTTGTTGAATACTCCGCCCCAGACCCAACAAAAGGTCAAAGCGCCGGACTTTACCCTGAAGACGTCCGACGGCAAAACGATTCAGCTCTCGAAACTCAAAGGTAAGGTGGTGCTCGTCAATTTTTGGGCGACGTGGTGCGGGCCCTGCAAAGCGGAAATTCCGGACTTTATGGAAGTATACTCCAGCTATAAGTCAAAGGGGTTTGAGATAGTCGGCATCGCGTTGGATGGCGAAGGCTGGGAAGTTGTGAAACCCTACATGCAAAAAATAAAAATCAATTACCCCATCGTGATGGGAGACGGTCCTCTGACGGTCGCCTACGGCGGCATTGACGCCATCCCAACCAGTTTTCTGGTGGATAAAGAAGGGTATATTGTGGGAAAGCGAGTAGGACTTCTCCCGAAAGAAATATTGGAAAACAGTTTGAAACAACTTCTGCCGTAAGCATCTTCTTCTTTTTATTCCCTGTTCATACATGAGATACTCTCCTTTTCTTGTACTCTTGCTCACATTCGGATTTTCAGTTTCTGTAGCGCAATTCGGAGGTTCCGGTACTGCAAGCAAGCTCCAGATCGAATCAAAAGTAGCTGTGGATCGTGCAACCCCCGGCTCGACCATTAAGGCGGCAGTCATGCTGACAATTGCTGAAGGGTGGCATGCGAATTCCAACGCGCCCTCGGAAGAATACCTCATCGGGACCGCGCTGGAAGTCAAACCCATGGAAGGCGTCATCCTCACTGATATCACTTATCCGCAAGGCAAAGATTTAAAGTTTTCCTTTTCGGAACAGCCGCTCAATGTATACGAAAATACCGTGCCGATTTTTCTCTCGCTTCGACTTTCCGAGAAACTGAAGCCCGGTGACTACGAGCTGAACAGCGTCCTCACTGTGCAAGCCTGCGACGATAATGTCTGCTTAGCCCCGTCTAAGATTTCTGTTATCATTCCCATCTCCATTACTGCTGACCCGGATAGCAGTACATCAATAGATGATGAAGTTTTCAAAAACTATATTCCGACAGAAAGTTCGATAACAAGCGATTCTTCGCAAGACCCGATTGCCGGCATCTTAGAACGGGAAGGAACTGCGGTCGCGTTTTTCGCTATCTTCCTTGTCGGCCTCGCTCTTAATCTAACGCCCTGCGTATATCCTATGCTCTCGGTGACAGTCTCGCTTTTCGGCGCGCAGACGGATACCAACTTCTTCCGCGTGTTTTTTAAAGCACTGGTGTATGTACTTGGGATGGCGACCATGTACAGCCTGCTCGGTGTAAGCGCGGCGCTAAGCGGAGGATTATTCGGAAGCTGGTTACAGAGTCCGTGGGTGTTAGCCGGAATCGCCGCACTACTGTTCGGGCTTGCGCTCAGCATGTTCGGGCTGTATCAAATTCAAATGCCCTACTGGCTCACGAGCAAACTCGGCGGCACAATCGGCACGGGACTGATCGGCTTATATCTCTCCGGACTGGTGGTGGGAATTTTCGCCGCCCCGTGTGTCGGTCCACCGGTGATCGCGCTCCTCGCGTTCGTCGGCGCAAAAGGCGACCCGATGTTCGGGTTCTGGACGTTTTTCACATTGTCACTTGGCCTTGGGTTCCCATATCTTGTTCTCGGAACATTCTCCGGACTGTTGAAAAAAGTACCGCGCTCCGGCGTGTGGCTCATTTGGGTCGAACGCATCTTTGGAGTGGTGCTTACAGGCGCGGCGTTGTTTTATCTTTCGCTCGCGTTTTTCCCGAAACTTTCCGTATTCATCATTCCGGCGGTGCTATTGCTGGGCGGAGTTTACCTTGGCTTTCTTGAGCCGTCCGGCAAAGACAAAAAAGGATTCCTCGCCTTTAAGCGGGCGTTCGGCGTTGTTGCGCTCGCGCTCAGCATCTACGGATTCAACGCGTTGCGCGAACCCGGGGTCACGTGGGAAACTTTTACCAGTGAAAAAATCGCCACCGCTCAATCACAGGGCAAACCCGTGATGATCGATTTCTATGCCGACTGGTGCATTCCCTGTCTCGAACTCGACAGGAAAACATTCACCGACGCCGGGGTAATCAGCGCTACTGAGAATTTTGTCCGCCTCAAAGTGGATTTAACGCATTTCGATTCGTTTGAATCGGAAGCGCTGCGCCAGCAATATGCTATTGCGGGCGTGCCTACCATTGTCTTCCTCGACGCAGAGGGGAATGAAGTACGCAAGTCCCGCGTTATCGGATACCTGCCGCCGGATGAATTCATCGCCAAATTACAGCCTCTCCTCGCTTCACGCTGATTTTTACCACGAGAAAATAACTCTACTTTTCGTTTGACTGATAAGCTCCCTCATTGTACATTCTATCCCACTTGTTAGTCCAAGAGATTGTAAAGTATACTCTAACTTATGTATTCACCTATGCGGTTCATACCTATTCCAGCGCTATATTTCTTCCTCTCGGGCTTGCTGTTTGCCCAACGGCCTGTCATGCTTACGGAAACTCCCGCTACATCGGGTGAGCATACCGTTGATGTGTATCTTGGCACTGAGTACTTAAAAAAACAGATCGCGCCTCAGCCTCATCTTGCAGAATCCCTCACGCGAACAGCCGTGATCGGCTGGCATCTCGGCGTCTCCAAGAACGTCAACATTGACCTTGATTGGCGCGGCTATTTGTTTGCCACACTGCGTAATGGAGCAAAAGTCAACGACTGGGGCGACTTAACCGTTTCTACCCGTGTACGTATTATTGAAGAGCGTGGGAATACGCCCGGACTCGGATTCCGCAATGCCGTAAAACTGCCCAACACACGCCATACACCACACGAACTCGGCAGTGACGAAGCGGACGTCTTTACGCACATCCTTCTCGTAAAACATTGGGGCGCGGTGGAAACGCGCTTCAATGTAGGCCTCGGCATTCTCGGCGACCCTAAAAAATTAAATTCGCAGGACGATGTCTATCTCTTTAGCGGCGCGCTGATTGTTCCGGCAAGCTCACGTATTACACTCTTCGGCGAAGCGTACGGGTTGGTTGGGTATTTTGATAACGACGATAAACTCGTCGCCCGTTTCGGCGGGGTCGTGACCTTCGAGGCATTCGAACTGAACGTCTTCGGAAGCGCGGGAATCGCCGGTTCGAAAATCGATATCGGCGGCGCGTTCGAAGCAAGCGAAAGTTGGAGCATCGGCATCGCACTAAAAAAATCATTCGAATTGAGCTTCCTCAAATCGGATGAATAACCCCGACCAAACTCCGGGGCTGGTTAGACAAATCGGCTTACTTTCTGCCACCTTCATCGTCGTAAACAGCGTGATCGGGTCGGCGATTTTCATTATTCCG
>DASWKY010000145.1:0-3970 GCA_036396395.1 Bacteroidota bacterium
CAAGTGTCTTTGAAAGAAGTCGATGATGTTTCGTTCGTAGACGGTTCCGCCGACTTCCCACACGTCGTTATGGTTTGCTCCTTCGATGAGCAAGAGATCTTTCGGTCCGGTGGCGTTCTCGAAGAGAATCTTGGAATACTCGACGTTGATAAATTCATCTTTTGTGCCGTGAATAAACAGGACGGGCGTTGTCAGCCGTTTGACTTCTTCGAGAGGCGACACATCGCGGGCTTTGAAACGGGCGATGTTCTGAGACCGGCTCATCGCAAAGTTACGGAGAAAATGCCACGGCAGTTTCGCGATACGTCGCTGGTAGTCTACAAAAATAGTCCGAAGATCGGTAAAACCCGCTTCCGCCACAACGGCGAGTATTCTCGGGTCAATCGCCGCCGCTTGTAAAGCAATCGCCGCGCCCATAGACGTCCCGAAGATGCCGACGCCACCTGCCTGAATATCTGTTCGGTTGAGTACGTAGTCAATGGCCGTCGAGACGTCTTTTTTCTCGTAGTAGCCGTAGGTACAATACTTGCCGCCGCTTTCCCCGTGTTGCCGCGAATCATATAACAGCACGTTGTAACCGTTGGTGTACCAGAGGCGGGTGAGCGCAATACCGCCGATTTTTGCATCGCCTACGCCGTGTAAATACAAGATGGTTCCACGGGAATTCGAGGGCTGTTTCACGAGCCATGCGCTGAGCGGTATCCCATCGTGAGTCATGATGGTCAGATCCTCTTGAGGCAAATCCGCATCGCGGGGTTCAAGCAGTGTTGAATGCTGGGCGTACCACTCCCGGGTACGGCGTTCCGGCTGGAGCAGGATCAACGGCCCTATGACCAAAATGACCACTGCCGCACCGATAAGAAACAGAGTAAAGATAATAATGAGGACAAGAAGAGGTGTCATACGTTGCCGTCAATATAGCCGATAAAAATGCAAAGTTCAAAGTCCGGAGAATATAGTCTCAAGTATATCGGGCTGACTGTACAATGGTTATCTTATGAATCCGCGTTTCTCACGTTCGTTGCTTCTCCCGCATCTTCTCAGTATGTTATTTACCCTGTTATGGGACGCTCATTACAACATCTTCGTGTTGCTGTAGTCCACGACTGGCTGACAAGTATGCGCGGCGGCGAAAAAGTGCTCGAAGTGTTTTGTGAGCTATTCCCTCGCGCAACACTCTACACGCTGTTGCACAACCGGGGAACGGTGTCGCCGGCAATCGAACGGATGAATATCAAAACATCCTTCGTCCAATACCTCCCGCTGAAAAGCAGTCGCTACCGAAATTATCTGCCGTTGTTTCCCGCGGCGATAGAATCGTTCGACCTGAGCGGATACGACCTCGTACTTTCCAGCCGTCATTGTGTCGCCAAAGGAATTATCAGCCCGCCGAACGCTCTGCATATTAGTTACTGCCACACACCGATGCGGTATGTGTGGGATATGTACGAAGAGTATTTCGGACGCGGACGCGCGGGATGGCTGACGAGGAGCGCTATGGAGATTGTTGCCCCGAGGTTGAGAGCATGGGATGTGCAGTCCGGCAACCGCGTGCACTCGTATATCGCCAATTCGGCACATGTCGCTGAGCGCATCCGAAGAATTTACGGAAGAGAATCCGGCGTCATTCATCCTCCGGTGGATACAAGCTTGTTCAGTATTTCAAAAAAGGACGAGGGGTATTACTTAATTGTGAGCGCGCTCGTTCCCTATAAAAGAGTAGACATCGCAATCGAAGCGTTCAACAAATCGGGAGAGCGGCTGGTTGTCGTTGGAACCGGACCCGAGATACAAAAACTCAAATCACTCGCTCGCTCCAATATCGAATTTGTCGGTTGGCAGGATAACCGCTCGCTTGCACGGTATTACGCGGGTTGCCGTGCGCTGATTTTTCCGGGAGTGGAGGATTTCGGCATCGTTCCGGTCGAAGCAATGGCAAGCGGCAAACCGGTCATTGCGTACGCGAAAGGCGGCGCGCTCGAAACTGTGGTGGAGCAAGGGCGATACCCCACGGGAGTATTCTTTCACGAACAAACACCCGATGCGTTGCTCGATGCGGTAGCCCGTGCGAAAAAGAAAAAATGGAGTCCTGCCGCTTTGCGTACACATGCAGAACGGTTTGACCGCCGTTTGTT
This sequence comes from Bacteroidota bacterium, assembly GCA_036396395.1. Lineage (GTDB taxonomy): Bacteria > Bacteroidota > Ignavibacteria > UBA10030 > UBA10030 > JAKEEG01. The sequence goes on from DASWKY010000145.1 coordinate 2,136, forward strand.
CAAACAAAAAATCCTGCGTTATGTAGAGGAGATCATTGGGTAGTTTCGTTTCAAAAACTCGTTGAAAGCGGAGAAATTCTTTGACTTTCGAGCCTCTTTTCTGTATATTTTCTCCCCCTTTTTGGACGAGGTTGTGAACGGCAAGTCGTTTTACACCCTGTTTTTCAGTAGATTGTTCCTATGGCAGAAGATCGTTCGCACCATATATCGAAAAAACGCCTGTACGATATTCTTCTGGTACCGAGCGACGACGCTTCACAGCCGAAACGTATGCGGCTTGCGCCGTGGCAGATGATTACCATCTTGGGGGGGTCGGTCTCTTTTGTTATCCTGACGGTGTTGCTTCTGTTGATGTTTACTCCGCTGGGTCCTCTGGTGCCGATACCGAATCCGGAGTTGGAGAACCGTTATAATAAAGAGTTGTTGACGATCAACCAGCGCATGTCGGATGTCCTCCAGCAATTAGTGGAACTGCGCACGTACAACGTGAAGCTTCGACAGGCGTTAGGCGAAAACGTTACGATGACGGATTCAGGAGTAGTCGTGACGAACACGACAAGGAGCAGACAAGCCGAACAATTACGCGCTCCAGAACGGGAACAGGCATTCGTTCAGAGTCTGTCGCGCGACATCGCTCGTCCGGCGTTCCAGCCCGCGACTGAATGGGTGACTGCGGAAGACCCGAACAGGGTTGTCTTTCCGGCTGTGCTTCCCGCAGAAGGATTTATGACGCGAGGATATGATTTCAACAAGAGGCATCTCGGACTCGACATTGCCGGGAAGTCCGGTTCGCCGGTGATTGCCGCCGCAGAAGGATACGTTATTTTTTCCGGCTGGACGAATGAGTACGGCTATGTGATGATTCTTTCTCATGCCGGCGGGTTCTTGACGTTTTACAAACATAACCAGTCGTTGTTGAAATCCTCCGGCAGTTTTGCGAAGCGGGCGGAACCGATCGCGCTGATGGGGAATACCGGAACAACGAGCACCAGCACACACGTGCATTTTGAAATTTGGAAAGACGGCGCGCCCGTCGACCCGGTGCTGTATATCATTAACCTGAATTTATAATCAATCGAAAGAAGTCCGACGTTTCGTACCGCGTATACGAGCGAAAAGTCGGATTTCAAAGAATCGAGGAGACGCTGTGAGCAAAACCGACCTTGTGAAAGAATTGAATATGATTGCCGCCGGTACGACGGTCGAAGGTAAAATCCGCACGCAGGGCAGTGTGCGCGTGGACGGAAAGATTATCGGCGAGATCAGCGCGAGCGAATCGTTGGCGGTCGGAACCTCCGGCGAGATCGAAGGTAATATCTCTGCCAAGAATATCACTATAGGCGGAAAAATTCGCGGCTCGGTGAACATCGTCGAGAAAGCGGTGTTGGAGGGAAAGGCAGTCGTCAAAGGCGACTTACGCGCCGCGCGGCTCATTATCGACGAGGGCGCGATATTCGACGGCAAAGTGTCCATGTCCGATAAAGCGCAGTCATTCGAACCGAAACACTAACCAGACTTCAATACTATGACCGGTTCCCCCACACAGGATAAACAGCAGGGCGGCCGGCGCTTCCGGGCGGTAAATACTTTGTATAAGGAATTTGCCCCCTTTTTGACGCTGGGCGTGCAGTTGGCAGTTGCGGTAATTGTTTTTTATGTTATCGGCTCGTGGGTAGATGGACAGTACGGCACCTCGCCGGCATTTACACTCGTAGGAATCATGCTCGGCACCGTGGGCGGCCTCATCAAGTTTTTCAAAACTGTAAACGATTTGAATAAGAAGGAAGAATCACAGAAGTCATCTCAGCCATCGAAGGAAGACCGGCAACCGTGAA
>DASWKY010000146.1:0-4584 GCA_036396395.1 Bacteroidota bacterium
CTGTCCTTTACCCTCGCGCGTATATTCAAAGATGGGCGGTGTTAAACCTGTCGTATCGCAAATTTCAACAATTGGAGCACACTCCATCCCCTCCATGATGCTCCACCCGTAATTCCCTCCGCTGACGATAATATTTATTTCTTCGGCTCGCTTCTCTCCTACGTCCGCAAGCCAGAGTGTTCCGGTCTCTCTATCGAAGCTAAATCGCCAGGGATTTCGCAACCCGTAGGCAAAAATTTCTTTTTTAATGCCGGTTGTGTCGTTGACAAACGAATTGTCCGGCGGAATGCGATACTCCAGACCCGGGTCTTGGCTATCAACGTCTATTCTGAGCACGGTGGCGAACCAATTGGTGGGGTCTTGCGCATGACGGAGTGTATCATTCGGCGCTCTGCCGTCTCCGAAACTCATATAGAGATAGCTGTCGGGACCGAAAGCGATTTGCCCGCCGTTGTGGTTATCCCACGGCTGTTCGAATTCGAGCAAAATCCGTTCGGATGCCGGGTCGGCAGAATCTGGGTTGGAATCTGACAGAAGAAACTCGGAAACCCTCGACATCATTGCGCCAAGCTTTGGGGGTCTGTTGGACCTTTCTCGAATATCCCCGTCTATCGTATCGGTATAGGAAACATAGAATTTTCCGTTCTGAGCATAGTCGGGGTGAAAAGCGATAGCATACATTCCATTTTCCCCCGACCCGAAAAACTCGGATTCTACTCTGTCCGTTAAGTCTAGGAATACTTTTCTCTCGCCGACCGTTACGGTTTGGGAATTGGGAAAAACAAACACAGTTCCGAGTCGTTCAGTCACGAAAATCCTGTCAGTGCCGTCCCGTGCGCTTGTTAAGAACGTTGGCTGGTTGAAACTCAAATTGCTGAACGCCCGTTCAAGTGTAAGCGAAGGTTGTCCTGTTGCGACATGGATCGTCAGCGCGCCAACGAGGAGTTGTAAATAAATTCTTTTCAAGCCCGACCCTTTCAATTATTGCAGAACGTTCCGCTTCACTTGTGCCGGAGTTGTGCCAGCCGGAACGACGATGATTGTTTCGCCTTTCCGCGTAGGAAAAGCCGCCAGCGCTCCTCGCACGCTTTCCGCTTTCTGCCCGTCCCTGTACAGTACGACCTCGCCATCACCCCACGGATTCTTCACGCGGCAATATTCGCCAAGCTGGGAAGCAATTTCTATGTATTCGATGTTCCCGTTGCGCTGTGAAGAACCTACAAGGAATCCCCCGCGTGCGAGCAAACGGAAATCCACGTTCCAGTCTTTCGGCCATTCGGGAAACACCTGAATCACCGGGTCGGCAGGCTTTGTTTCTGCGTTGGCGATCAACGAAGAATGGATACCCGACGAAAGCCCGCCGATATGCTCTGCGTCTATCGCCCCCGGACCTTCGCGTAACCGCAAGCGGTTTCGGAATATTTGCGGACCCCCGATTCCGGCGCTATCAATAAAACTCGCGAGGCGATTAAAATTGAGAAACATGCTTTTTAATTCTGTTTCGGAACCCATCGGTTCGATAGCGCCGTCGCCGCCATAAACAAATGCCCCGTATCCGCCGCGGCTTGCCCGCGTGCGACGAGGCCGTTCGGGAAGTTTGACGAGATTGTCGTGAATCTCTTTCCACAACGGACGCACGTCGGCATCGACGCCGAGAAGTTCGGACGCCCGGATGGCAAGCGGAAACACCATATCCATAGCGGAAATTTCGTACGGCGAATCTGACGAATTCCAGTTCCCCTCGCCATTGTTGACATGGTTGATGTGGTATTTTCCGTCCGCTTCTTTTTTCAAGTTCGGGAAGTTGCGGTAAAATTCCGCCGCGCCTTTCAGCATAGGATACGCATGGTCCTGCAACCAAGCCGTATCCATCGTATATTCATACTTATTCCAGTAGATGCGACCGATGCGCGCGGCAACGCCCAAGATATGCGTGCAATGTCCGAAGATGCCGCTCACCGCGTCCGGCGAGATAAACCGCTCCGGCTGAATAGACGCCTTCGTCGGGATAACGAGATGGCCATGATCCCACGTGCCGTCCGCCTGGAAATTCCATCGCGCATGGTGGCGGTTCTTCGTTTCGACGAACCACTGGAATTTCGGCGAACGGTCTTCGTACTTTTTGCGGGCAAGGACGAGGTCCAGTAATTCCGCGGCGATGTCGTCCGGGAGGGTTTCCATGCCGTTGAACGCGACGATTTCCGGTATCCAGACGCCCTTCGAGCCCCATTGCTGGCGTGCGGCGACGGCGCAGGATTCGTACATGCCGGTGTACATCTTGAACATCGGGTCCATCAACTCCAGCCTATTGGAAGGCATGAAATTACTATAGTACGCGTTCGTATTCGCCCACCAGTATTGCGAACCCCAACGCCGCATATCGCCGTTCGTATTAAAGAGCAGTCCGCCGAACCTGGGAGGAAAATTTCCGCGGGAGGTGGAAGCCATGATATAGAGGAAGTAGGTATAGTTCTGTTCGACGAAATCCGCCTGCTTATCCGTGCTGTTCATATGCACGAAGCCCTTGGACCAGTATTCCGCCCACCACGCAGAATTTTCCTGAGCGAGGAGCGCGAAGCTTTTGTTCGCGGCGGCATCAAGCGCGCCGACGGCGCGATTGGCAACGCTTTCATACCGGTCGAAACTTGCCGCGCTGGCAATCAGGACGACAAATTTCCCCTTCCCCGGCGCGGCGGAAATCTGTGCGGTGGATTCATTCAAAATTCGCGCGCGGGAGCTTCTTCCTACCACTTGAATCGCAACCGCACTCGTGTTATAGTAATTCCGCTCGCGGTACTCCTGCGTGAGGAGAATTCGCCCGCCGCGTAGATGTAACTGAGAGGTCGCGGTATGCTCAGCCGTCCGCACCATGACGGCATTGTTTTTTGCAAGTTCATAGCTTTTTTCATAAATACATTGGGTCACATAGCGGAGCATCCGCAAGTCAATGTTGATGGCAGACGGGTTGGCACGCCGGTCGTCGATCTCGACAGCTATGACGTCTCGCTCGTGCCATGCGAGCACGCGGGCAGTGACGCCGTTCCCGCTCACGGTTTGCATCGCATCGTAGAGCGAGAGATGCTGTTTGAAATTCTTTCCGTCGAAGACATCCTCCCCCGCATCTACCAGATTGATATCTACGTAGCCGCAACTACTGCCGTAGTCGCTGTCCGCCTGCGGAAAACTCACCGAACTGGCGTCGTTCGCAAAGACATCCACCCTGTTAATCTGAAATTTAAGCGCGGAGGGCGTCGTCCAGACAAGGCTTCCCGTTCGCCCGTTGCCGATGGGTAAGCCTTCTTCGCTTCGGTGGGCGGGTTTGTCGTACGTCAGGTCTGCTCTAGAAACGAGGTTTTTGTAATTCAGTGTGAGCACGTTTGTGTTGCCTTGTGCAGAGAGCAACGAAACCGTGACAATGCAAGAGCCAATCACCTGCAGTATTTTTTGGTTGACCTTCACGAAGAGTGTTTTCATGATCACCTCATTTTATTTGACCTCGCCATCGGCAAGATATATATCCGCAAACAGCACCGTTTCATCACGTAGATATGAAATGCTGTTGAGACTCCTGTACAGCCCGTATTTTGGTTTCACCCACGTCGCCCCTGGGCGCCAGAGTGCGATATCATCATTGCTGTAGGTAAGAAGCACGGCACCGTCACTGATGCGCGTGAGGACTAATTCGATCGACCCGTGGTCATCGTAGCGCACACGTTCGTACGCCTCCACCCATGTTCCTTTGAACGGCGCAAGGTCAACTTCTTTTACAACTCCGCCGCCTTTTTGTCCGCGCGGCGCGGAAAAAATAATTTGGAGTTTATCCGGCGTACCATGCCGGGGCGTTATCGTAATAATGGGCGCGCCTGCTTCCGGTCCATTGCCCGCTTTTAACTGATGGATGTGGCAAAAATTTGGCGACGGCTGGAACCCAGCATCCAGCTTGAACTTCCACCGATACGTATGAACACCGCCTTTGGACCCCCGCATAAAGGCGGGCGTGCCGATGGTATCGGTCGTGATTTCACATCGCTGGCGGTCAATATTTTTACAACGGTCATCGTCGACGTCCTTGTGAAGCGTAAACGCAAACACATGTTTTCGCAATTCATCATCCCATTGTTCGGTGATGTGCGGGACGGGATGTTTGCAATCGGGCACCTCGGTCACATACCCTGTCGGCGCGAGTTGTCGGTATGCGTCTCCCTTCCCGTTTGCAGTAACACTAATTTCTGTCGCCTGCCTGCAGAGCAGAAGGAAGGGTAGAAAGAATATGAAACCGGTAAGACTGCCTGCCCGCATGGGTTAGTTCCTGTTTTGTGGCGTAAACCTCACGGCATACCCGCCGGCTGAAACAAGATTGACAGAGAGCGTCGAATTTCGGTTCACCGTTTTTTTCTCGATGACGACATGTTTAGGGAACTTGTCCGAGTCCGGCGCGTCGGCATAAATTTCTGCGGTGTATGTCCCGTCGCCGAGAAAATGCAACGACAACTCGAGTGTACGCGGAGTCCAGTTCGTCATACTCCCGAGGAACCACTGATTCCCGTTGCGACGTGCGATAGTGATAAATTCCCCGGGCATTCC
>DASWKY010000147.1:0-13444 GCA_036396395.1 Bacteroidota bacterium
CAGGGCGGCAAAATCTTCGCCTGCGTTCGGCAAGACATTCGTCTTGACCGGCGGATTGGAGACGATGACGCGCGAAGAAGCGAAAGAGCGCATCCTCGCCCTCGGCGGAACCGTCGGTTCCGGCGTCAGCAAGACGACGGATTATGTGGTGGTGGGTGAAGGGGCGGGTTCCAAACTGGAGAAAGCAAAAAAATTGGGATTGAAGACGCTGAATGAAAACGAGTTTAAGAAACTGATTGGGGTGAAATAGAGAATAGAGACTTCTGAAAAATTATTTACTTACAGGTAGCCGCAACCTTTAGGTTGCGTTTTTTCGAATAAATTCGCAGGCTATCCCGCCAAAAATACGGCGGGATGCAAAAAACGCAAAGCCTGCGGCTACCAAATTATTTTGGATTTTTCAGAAGTCTCGAATAGCATCTTCCATGTTTGATCAATTGAGATATCGAATCGGGTTAGCATATTCCCGCTTTCATTTTCGGTCGAGTGCGCCGGAATCTATTCGCTGGACCGGGGCGATTAGCGGCGCAAAGCGTGCGTTACTGCTCCTGCCCGAGACCTCGCAAGACTCGGCGTCGTTGCAGGGCGTGGTAGAGTTTTGTACAAAACAATTCGCACCGAGCAATGTATTCATCGTCGGCTCTGTTGATGCCGCATCGAGGGTTAAACCCGACCGCCGGTCACAGCTTGTGACATTCGCACCGACGGATATGAACGCGTGGTTCCTGCCGCGCGGCGAGTTGACTCAAAAGATGAAAAAGAGTACATTCGACGTAGCGATAGATTTGAATCTCGACCTCGCCTTGCCCAGCGCGTATTTATGCCGCTCGTCAGGTGCGCAGGTGCGGGTTGGGTTCAAAAAAATCCATGCCGACACGTTTTACAATTTTCAGGTTCAACCGCAGGCGTCAAACAATTTCGCGGCGGCTTGTCACAGCTTAACGGAGTGTCTCCGGATGTTTTAGCGCCGGAAGGAGATCTTATGAAATTCGATATTAAGAAAAACGGAACCGCGACGATTCTTACCATCAAGGAGCGCAAGCTTGATGCCAGTGTCTCGCCCGAATTAAAGGGCGAATTTCTCCTGCTCTGCAACGGTCAAACGAAAAACCTTGTGCTCGATTTGAGCGAAGTGGAGTTTTGCGACAGTAGCGGCTTGAGCGCGTTGCTTATTGCCGAGCGCAAAATGCGTGAGAACGGCGGCGTGGTGAAACTCGTCGGTTTGCAAAAAAAAGTCATATCGCTCATCCGGATTTCCCGCCTCGACCGTGCCTTCAGCATCCACGACTCCCTTGCGAAAGCGCTCCGGGCATAACTTCAGCTTCACACGTCTCTCGTTCTACAACCCGCCGGGTTGCCGTCTCTCCGTCCTTCAATTCGTGAGGTTCAGGTAATGGGCTTTACCACTCTCGACTATCTTGTCGTTGCCGTCTATCTTGTTGGTGTCGCGTTATTTGGTATTCTGCGCGGAGGGAAGAATCAAACAGCGCGTGACTATTTCCTCGGCAAGGGAGACATCCCTTGGTGGGTCGTTTGTTTTTCCATCGTCGCGGCGGAAACGAGCACGCTCACCTTTATCAGTATCCCCGGTCTGGCGTATCTGACGAACTTGAATTTCCTGCAGGTGACAATCGGCTATCTGTTGGGCCGTATTGCGATCAGCGCGCTTTTTCTGCCCGCATATTTCAAGGGAGAGCTTTCGACCGCGTACGCGTTTCTGGAAACGCGTTTCGGCGCGAAGACGAGACGCTTCGCGTCCGTGACGTTCCTGTTCACGCGCCTCGCGGCGGACGGCGTCCGCCTGTTTGCGACGGCAATTCCGCTCAAACTTGTGATGGACATCGAGTATCCCCTTGCTATCATCATCCTTGCTGGTGTCGCGTTTGTGTACACCTTCGCCGGCGGGGTCCGCGGCGTAATCTGGGTGGACGCCGTGCAAATGGTCGTGTATCTCGGCGGTGCGATGCTTGCCGGGATTGTGCTTGTGTCCGGAGCCGAGGGAGGCTGGTCGGGACTCACTGCGCTTGCCGCCGAAGCCGGGAAGTTCCAAATATTCAATTTCGATTTCAGCGAGGGGTTTTTCCAGAGGCCATATTCCATTCTTGCAGGAATACTCGGCGGGGCATTCCTCTCGATGGCGTCGCACGGCACAGACCAATTAATTGTCCAGCGCGTCCTTGCGACGAAATCACTTGCCGCGAGCCGCAAAGCGCTTATCGGTAGCGGTATTATCATTATCGTGCAGTTCGCGATTTTTCTGACGGTCGGGCTGTTGCTCTATGGATATTACAACGGCGCGAGCATAGCCGAGCTTGGCGTTACCCGCGCTGATGAAATTTTCCCGAAATTCATCATCGAAGGATTGCCGCCGGGCGTGTCGGGCATCATTATCGCGGGATTGCTTGCCGCCGCGCTCTCGACGCTCGCCGGTTCGATGAGTTCGTTGGCGTCCTCCACCGTCCTCGATTTATACAAGCCGCTCTCGGGAGCGAATCTCTCCGAGGAACAAGAACTGCGTCTCTCGCGCAGAGTGACTCTCATGTGGGCTGTGCTCCTCGTCGGCTCGGCGATATTTTTTATGGAAACGTCGCAGACGGTTGTAGAGCTTGCGTTAAGCATCGCCTCGTTCACGTACGGCGGATTGCTGGGGACCTTTCTCCTCGGCGTGCTTGTCAAACGCACGACACAGGAAGATGCGCTGGCAGGCTTTGTGGGCGGGATTTTTATTATGATTATCGTTATTTCTCTTAAACTTGCCGCATGGACGTGGTTTACGATGATCGGCGTTACAACGACTCTGATGATAGGTGGTTTACTAAGCATGTTATCCAAGAAATCAGCTTCAACCCCATCCTGACGTGTATGCATCGATGAAACGAAGTGCACGATTATCAGCACCACAGGCGAGCAAAACACCGCTCCGGCGCCAGCTTGATTCCTACTTCAACTTTCTCCGGGTCGAGAAAAGCGTCTCGGAGAACACGTCCGTTTCCTACACATCCGACCTGAAACGCTTTTGCGCATATCTGGAAGACCGGGGCGTCCGTTCTGCGGATACGGTGAAAGAAAAACACGTCAGCGCGTATCTTCAACAATTGAATAAAGTGGGGCTATCGCCGCGCAGTATCGCGCGAAATTTTTCCACCATCCGCGGGTTCCACCGGTTTCTGTTAGGGGAGGATCTCGCGAATGACGACCCGACGCAAAACCTCGAACCGCCCAAACGCTCCAAATCTTTGCCGGAAGTGCTCTCGATTGCGGAGGTGAATGCGATACTCAGTACACCGGACGACGGCAAGCCTTTAGGGCTTCGCGACCGCGCCATACTGGAAGTCCTCTATGCTACCGGCATCCGCGTCTCAGAATTAGTGAATCTGAAACAGCAGAATCTGCTTTTTGACGAAGAGCTGATTTTGGTATTCGGCAAAGGGTCTAAGGAGCGGCTGGTGCCCATCGGGAAGTCTGCGCGGGAGTGGGTTAAAAAGTATCAGCGGAAAACTCGCATACGTATTGCGAAGAGAGAAAAGTCTCAAGATTATCTTTTCTTAAACGCGCGGGGCGGCAGAATTACCCGCCGCGCCATCTGGGATATTGTCTCAAAATATGCAAAGGAAGCGGGCATGAAGCGCGAAGTACATCCACACACGTTCCGGCATTCCTTTGCGACACATTTGTTGGAAGGCGGGGCAGACCTGCGCGCAGTACAGGAAATGCTCGGACACGCGGACATCTCCACAACGCAGATCTACACGCACATTGACCGCGAGTATTTGAAGGAAGTCCATCGCTCATTTCACCCGCGTGCGTAGTACTGCATACAACCGATGCGCCAAGTCACATGTAAGCTGAATTGCCTTGATTCCGTTTGGTTCTCTGCGTATAATAGGGGAAGCAGGTTTTATGACATGTCATTTTTTTGGAGATGTTGAATGATGCAATTGATGAAAAGACATGTGCTGATGCTGGTTGTGTTCGTGCTGAGTGTGTGGGTTGTCGGCGGGTGCTCCAGCGACGGTAATCCGGTCGCTTCAGGTGAAATCATAGGCGATTTGTTTCCATTTGGCGTGGGGAGAATCTGGGTTTCCACTGCTTATGACTTAGACACCACAGGCCAGAAAGTCGAAGCCTCTACGCACCGCGAAGTGCTCTATGCAAAGTCCGCTGTTTCGTTTGCGGGGAAGAGCGCATTTCTTATGATTGACTCGGTGTATGCAACCTCAGGACAATTGAGTTTTGTCGATTCGACGTATATGGCGACGGAGAACGGTGATTTCTTTCTCTATTCCTTTGGGTCATGGCTCTCGGTATTTAAGAAGTCGGAAGGTTTGAATAAAGAATATGTTGCCGGCACGATTGTGATTACCGATTTCGGCTTTCCCGTTCCCGCGGAAGTCAAAGGTAAAATTTATCCAAAGGAAACTGTCGTCACGCCGAAGGGAAACATGGAAGCGTACAAATTGGAAATAAAATTCAGCGTTTCATTTGGCAGTATTGCCATTGAGGAGATATTAAATGTATGGTTTGCCGACGGCGTCGGTCCTGTGAAATTTCAAACGCCGCCAGTCTACGACCCGCTTTTCGGTAGAACAATAAACGGTCGCGAATCCGTGCTCGTGAGTACAAATTTTTGAGAGCCTCTTCCTGTTCGAAGATATAACAACGGGCGATTCATCGAATCGCCCGTTGCGTTTATATTCGAGAAGCGGCGTGTACGAAGATGCAATCTTCCTTGAGTTTCACGTCATTTTTTGCTACAGTTATAGAGATAATGGCCGTTGTTTCCGTTGTGACATGAGCAAGCTCCCACGGTCTGTCGTAGTATGACGGTATTCGGGAGCTTTTCTGTTCACCCGGCAGAGGCTGAAAGGAGATACGGTGGAAGGTTTTGCGCTTGTCCCTATTTTGTTATTTTCGGTGATCGTCCATGAGATGGCGCATGGATACATGGCGCTGAAATTGGGCGACCCGACCGCGAAAGACCTCGGCAGGTTGACATTCAACCCTCTTCCGCACATCGACCCCATCGGTTCGATTCTTGTCCCGTTGTTATCGTACCTCGCGGCGGGGACGGTCTTCATCGCCTGGGCAAAGCCGGTGCCGATTAACCCGGCAAATTTCCAGAACCTCCGCCGAGACGATATTCTCGTGTCCGTCGTCGGTCCGTTCTCCAACCTTCTTGTCGCGTTGCTCTGCACAATGGGCTACGTCCTCATTTCACAGTTCATCCCGACGGAAGGTGCGGATGTGAGTGGAGTGGAGCAAATAACGTTCTTTTTGAGCGACATGATGCTGATGGGCATCACGCTGAATATTTACTTAGCCGTATTTAACATGATGCCCGTGCCGCCGCTGGACGGGTCGCACGTTGTCGCCTCGCTCCTGCCGCCGGCGCTCGGCGAGCAGTACCGCCGCATTGGGTTCTTCGGTATTCTGTTGATTCTCGTGCTCATGCGAGTCGATGCCGTGAGGGAGGCGATGGCTTCTGTTGTCTATCTTCTGCTCATTCCGTACCAGACGATTATTCAGTATTTTGGCGGATAGGATAACGTTGAAACATGAAGTATTTTTTCTATAATGAACACGAATTGTATTGCGAAGATGTGATGCTTCGCGAGCTTGTCGAGGAATTCGGCACGCCGCTGTACGTATACAGCAAGAACCAAATTCTCGAAAACTACCGCGATGTGGCAACCGCAGGCGGCTCGCCTTATACAGTTTGTTACGCGCTGAAAGCGAACTCGAATCTCGCAATACTCAAGCTTCTGGCGGCTGAAGGGGCTGGTGCAGACGTCGTCTCCGCGGGCGAAATTCATCTTGCGCTCAAGGCGGGATTTCCCCCTGAGAAGATTGTCTTCGCCGGCGTGGGAAAAAGGGAAGACGAGATCGAGTACGCGCTGTCGAAGAGCGTCGGCTCGTTTAATGTGGAATCCATGCAGGAGCTTCAACTTCTTTCGCTCGTTGCGTTGCGCTTAAAAACGACAGCCCGCGTCTCGCTTCGCATCAACCCGGATATTGATGCGGAAAGCCATCCCTATATCAGCACCGGGATGAAGCATAATAAGTTCGGCATCGACACGAGCCACGCGATCGAAGCGTTCAAAGCCGCTGTGGAATTACCCGCTCTGGAAATTGTCGGTATCCACGCGCACATCGGGTCGCAAATAACCAAAGTTGAGCCGTTCGTCGAGACGGCGAAATTCATTGTCGACCTGATTAATAAACTGAGAGAAGAGAATATCTCTCTTTCGCACATTGATATGGGCGGGGGGTTCGGCGTACAATACATGAATGCACTGAGCCACGAGGCATTGCCGGTTGAGCAAACCGCGAACGGCGCGGCGCTTTCGGTGAAAGATTTTCTCGGGGCGGTTCTGCCCCTCTTTGCGCAGACCGGCTGTTCCATATGGATCGAGCCGGGCCGCTCGATTGTCGCCGATGCCGGAGCATTGCTCACGAGCGTGCTGTATCTTAAGGATAACAGCACACGGAAGTTTGTCATTGTCGATGCGGGAATGAACGACCTCCTGAGACCGAGTTTGTATAACGCCTTTCACCAGATAGTTCCTCTCAAAATAGAAACCTACGAGCAGGAAAAGGTGGACGTCGTGGGTCCGGTCTGCGAAACTGGCGATTTTCTTGCACGCGACCGCATGATGGGTAAATTGAAACGCGGCGCCGGGCTTGCCGTGTTGACGGCGGGTGCATACGGTTTTGTCACAACGTCCAACTACAATGCGCGTCCGCGTCCGGCTGAAGTGCTCGTCAACGGGGACAAGGTGCGCGTGATCCGTGAACGCGAAACGTTCGAACATTTAGAATAATAGGTGAACTATGAAACTGCATGACGTCGCAGTCGTCGGCGCAACCGGATTGGTAGGCAGAGCGATCGTGAAGGTGTTGGAAGAACGAGATTTTCCGGTCAACCGCCTGGTGTTGCTCGCCTCCGAACGGTCGGTGGGCAAGGAAGTGCCGTTCAACGGCAAACCCGTGCCGGTGCACAAATTAGAGCCGGAGCGTTTCAAACATATCGAGTATGCATTGTTCACGGCTGGTGCGACGGTGAGCAAGGAATTCGCGCCGCACGCGATTAAATTCGGAGCAGTAGTGATTGACAACAGTAGCGCGTTCCGAATGGAAGAAAACGTCCCGCTTGTTGTGCCGGAAGTAAACCGCAAACAAATTTTTAAACATAAGGGCATCATTGCCAACCCGAATTGCTCGACAATTCAACTTGTCGTTGCGATCAAACCTCTGCACGATGCCTTTGGGATTAAACGTGTCGTCGTTTCCACATACCAGTCTGTCACCGGCGCGGGCAAAGTGGCGCTCGAACAACTGCAGGAAGAAGTAGCGAACCGCACGCCGGCACAGCGAAAATTTCCGCACCAGATCGCATACAACTGCCTGCCACACATAGACATTTTTTTTGAGGATGGTTATACGAAAGAAGAGTTTAAGGTCGTGAATGAAACGAAGAAAATCATGGGCGCGAGTTTCAAGGTGACTGCCACCTGCGTGCGTGTCCCGACGACGGGCGGGCACGGCGAATCGGTGAACATCGAATTCGACAAGAAGTGTTCAGTGGAGCAGGTGAGGGAGATCCTTCGCTCGGCGCCCGGCGTCGTTGTACAGGATGACCCGATGAACAATGTGTACCCGATGCCCATCACCGCGCACGACAAAGACGACGTCTTTGTCGGGCGTATTCGAAAAGACGAAACGGTGTCGAACGGCATCAACTTGTGGATTGTATCGGATAACATCCGCAAAGGGGCGGCGACCAATGCGGTGCAGATTGCCGAAGCACTGGTGATAGGGAAATAACAGGAGGATGATGAAGATGTTCACGCTCAGATATACTGTTGTGATAGTAGTTCTTGGTCTCGTTTCAGGATGCGGAACGAAGAAGGAAGAAGAGAAGAAAGAAACCGACCTTGTGACATTTCAAGTCAAAGGCGAAATAGTAGGAATAGACACGGCGAAAATGCGTCTCATTATCGCGCACGAGGAAATTCCGGATTACATGATGGCGATGACGATGCCATTCAGAGTGAAGGATCCAGCGTTGATGCATGCGGTACAGGTCGGTGATTCGATTCAGGGCACGCTTGCCGTCTCCCGTACGGAAAGCTGGCTGGAGACGATTAGCGTTACCGGTGTTGGCGAGCCTGAACAGCCGTTAACGGCAGACGAACTCACTTTCCGAAAACTGTTCAAGTTAGGCGAACCGATCGCAGATTTTTCGTTTGTGAACCAGAGCGGCAAGCGTGTCCGCTTCAGCGATTTCCGCGGCAAGGTGCTGGCGTTTACGTTTATCTATACCCGCTGTCCGATTCCCGATTTCTGCATTCGGATGAGCGAGTATTTTTCGCGCATCCAAAAAGCCCTTGCGAGCGAAGTTAGTCTCCGCGATAAATGGCATTTGATGTCGGTAAGTTTCGACCCAAAGAATGACACGCCGGATGTTCTCAATAAATACGGCAAGAATTACGGAGCGGATTTTTCCACGTGGGATTTCGTAGTGGAAAAAGAATCCGTCATCCAGCAATTAGGAGACGGATTTGACCTGACATTCTACGATGACGAGGGCGGCCTTATTGCTCACAATCTTCGCACTGTGTTAATCGACAAGCGCGGAAATCTTGCGGAAATCATCAAGGACAACGAATGGAAACCGGAAGAAGTTGTGCAACGTATAAAAAAACTTGCTAATTAACGGCGTAGGGGCACGTTGCAACGTGCCCCTACGGACTCTATGAAAACCCCGCCTGCCAACATCCCATTCCGTCAGCGTATCAAACAAGGACCCATCCTCTGCGACGGGGCGATGGGTACACTGCTCGATTTGTACGAATATCCCGAGCTTCCTCACGAAACCCAAAACGTCAAAAATCCCGACATCGTCGAGCGCATACATCGCGAATATATTGAGGCAGGCTCGGAGATTATCCAGACCAATACGTTCTCAGCAAACAGGCTGAGGCTCGAGCAGTTTCATCTTGAGGACAGCGTTAAGGAGTTAAACCGGCAAGGTGTTGAGATCGCCCGCCGCGCGGCGGGAGAAACAGTCTATGTTGCCGGCTCGGTGGGTCCAACGGGAAAACTGTTAGAGCCGATCGGCAAGCTGAAGCTCGTGAAAGCGCGGGATGCATTCAAAGAGCAGATAGAAATTCTCGTCAACACGGGCGTTGACCTGTTGATGCTCGAAACGTTCGTCAGCCTGACTGAACTTGACGAAGCCATCACCGCCGCTAAAGAACTTTCCGACCTTCCTATCGTTGCGCAAAAGGCATTCCCCGAAGACGGCGCGATTCTTTCTGGGTCATTTCCTCTTGAAGTGGTAGAGCATTTGCTTGCCCGTGGGGTGGACGTCGTCGGCGCGAACTGTACGGTCGGACCCCAGCGGATGTTCAGCATTATCCGGAGCATGTATAAAGACGGCGTAGTGATGTCCGCACAGCCGGCGGCGGGAATTCCCACACTGCTCAACGGCAGGTCGATTTATCACGCGACGCCCGATTATCTTGCCGCGTACGCGCGCGAGTTGGTGCAGGCAGGGGTAACGCTTATTGGTTCTTGCTGTGGTTCGACGCCTGCGCACATCCGTGCGATCCGTGCCGTACTTGAAGAGTACAAAACACAACCGGATATCCGTATCAAAGAGGCGCCGAAATCACGGGAGCACAAGCGCGAAAAAACTTCAGTAGAGATTCCGAAAGTCGCGGACGGCAACCGTTCACAATTTGCGAGAAACATCGGCAAGAAATTTTTGACATCGGTCGAGCTCGACATCCCGCGCGGGCTGGATATGACCCCCGTCATCGAAGGGGCGCGCTATTTGCACCAATACGGTATTGACGCAATCAATGTTACGGACGGCGCGCGCGCACGACTGCGCATGAGCTCCGTCGCCGTTTCTCATGCAATTCAGCAACAAGTCGGCATCGAAGCGATGACTCACCTCGCTACGCGCGACAGGAACATGATCGGCTTACAGGCAGAACTGCTCGGCGCGCACACTCTGGGATTGCGCAATATTCTCTGTATCACCGGCGACCCGACGAACATCGGTGACTATCCGCAGGCGACGTCGGTGTTCGACATCGATTCGCCCGGCTTGATTCGCGCTGTGAAATCCATGAACGAGGGCCGCGACCTGATGGGCAACACCATCGAAGGGCGCACGTCGTTCCTGATCGCGTGCGCCGTGAACGCGATGGCGGATAACATGGACCAGGAAATCGAGAAACTCGAGAAGAAAATTTCAGCCGGAGCGGATATTATTTTTACACAGCCGATGTATGATATGCGTACGCTGGAGACGCTTCTCGACCGTATTCAACGCTGGAAGATTCCGGTGATGCTTGGCGTGCTTCCATTGCGCGGCAACAAACACGCGGAATTTTTACACAACGAAATTCCCGGCATGGCGATTCCAAACGACGTCCGCCAACGACTCCGCTCGGCGGGCGACAAATCCGGCGAAACGGGCATCGACATGGCAATCGAATTCATCAGTAAAGCAAAATCGCTTGTCGCCGGAGCGTACCTCATGCCGCCATTCAAGAAATACGAAATTGTAGCGCGCATCCTGGACGGGGCAGGGATTTCGACAAGGCAACAGACACATTAGTTCGCTTGCTCCTCGCTTCTCTTTTCGGTATTATCCCTACGGATTTCAGCATTCTATGGAGACATTCCGCGCCGATATTGCCCGTCAAATAGCCGTTGTGTGCTACAAGCTCTACGACCGCGGTTACGTGACTGCGCTGGATGGAAATGTCAGCGCTCGACTGCCGAATGGGAATATCCTCGTGACGCCAAGCGCGATGAACAAAGGCAAGGTTACAGAAAGCGATTTGGTGGAAGTAAAAGCCGACGGCACGCCGGTTACGCTGAACCGCAAAGCATCGACCGAACTGGATATGCATCTCTTTATCTATGCTCAGAGGCAGGATGTGAACGCCGTCGTGCATGCTCATCCGACGTATGCAACGGGGTTCGCGACGGCGCGTATTCCGTTAAACGACAGGTTGTTTCCTGAAGTGATTGTTGGGTTAGGCACGATTCCGCTTGCAGACTACGCGACGCCCTCGACGAAAGAAGTGGCTGACTCGCTTGCGCCCCATGTGCGCATCGCGACGGCAATCCTCTTAACGAATCACGGCGCAGTGACATACGGCGGCGACCTTGATGAGGCGTATTATAAAATGGAGAAGCTTGAACACGCCGCGCACATGCAATTCGTCGCCCGGATGCTTGGCGGTGAGAAACCGTTAACGAATGAAGAAATTGAAAAATTGCGGGCAATCAGTAAATCGAGTTACGGCAAAGAGGTCAGCCCTACCATTGGTAAGGCAAACGCTGGCCATGTTGAACCGACCGACGTCGAAATCAAACAGCTCATTCGAGAAATTCTAAAGGAACGAACATAGCGATGCGTATTGCTGTACTTTTAGGAGGAGCATCAGTCGAGCGCGATGTATCGGTCGCGTCGGGGCGCGGCGTTGTGCAGGCTTTGCGCGACGCAGGCCATGATGTTATACCAATCGATCCCGCCTTGGGAAGCAATCAGCCAAAGAATCCCGACGATCTCCTGCTCCCATCCGTACAAGCCGCACCGCCGACGCTTGAAGAGTTAGCAAAATTTCCCCCCCGCGCTTTGATCGAGTGCATTCAATCGAAGTTGTTTGATACCATCGACCTTGTGTTCGTTGCGTTACACGGTAAGTGGGGTGAGGACGGGACGGTTCAAGCATTATTAAAGATGCGCGGTATGCGGTACACAGGCTCAAGTATATTAGCAAGCGCGCTCGCAATGAATAAGGCGATGTCGAAAGTGATGTTTAAACATGTAGGCGTGCTAACGCCCGACTGGTTCTTGCTGAATGAACGCACAGGGCATGATGTCGTCCGTGCAGACGCTAAGCGCCTTGGATTCCCTCTTGTGGTAAAACCGAACGTAGGCGGCTCGACGGTAGGACTCTCCATCGTCAAACAAAACGACGAGGTTGACGCCGCTGTGAAGGAAGCGCAACAATATTCCGACACCGTGTTGCTCGAACAGTACATTGAGGGGAAAGAACTGACAGTTTCCATAGTCGGCGATACCGTCCTGCCGATGATTGAAATCCGTCCTCAGGGCGGGTTTTACGACTACAAGCACAAGTACACGAAAGGAATGACAGAATACCTGTGCCCCGCCCCGGTGTCCGAGCAGGTAACGGCATACGTATCCGAACAGGCGCGTATCGCTTTCCGCTCGCTGGGGTGTGTGGGCTTCGCGCGTGTGGATTTTCGCCTTAACAGCGCGGGGGAAGCATACTGTTTGGAGGTGAATACGATACCGGGAATGACCGGGACGAGCCTTGTGCCCAAGGCGGCCGCGGCGGCAGGGTGGAGCTTTTCCGCTCTCTGTCAGCGCATCGTTGATTTAGCTGTGCAGGGCTGAAAAAGGAATGCGACACTAATGATGGAGCCGTTGCAAAACGAAAAAATTCGGAGTACCTTATCAGCAATGGAAGGCGACTTTTACCGAAAACCCCGCAAGCGAAAATTGATTTCCGGCATCCGCAAGAAATTATTCAAGACGCGGAGGCGCGGCATTATTACCGTCGTGAGTTTCCTCCTCTTGTTGTACTTCTTATTCGACAACAAAGGCATCATCGCCCGCGTGAGTCTGGAATTGGATCGACAGGAGATGGCGGAGAAAGTCAACGCGGCGGAGGAAGAGACGAAACAACTGCACTCCGACTTGAAGTCGTTGCAAGGCGATAAGAAAACAGTCGAGAAGGTAGCTCGCGAGAAGCACGGTATGGTGCGCGAGGGCGAGACGGTGTATAAAGTGAAGAAGGATTGAGTATCTCGAGAACAGGTGTTTGAGACAATGGTTTGTGTGAGTTGAGGAGGTAACCTACCCACAATATCTGCCGTTTTCTCACAAAAGGACACTCACTGAAACTGTTATCCAATTTCTTCGTAGAGAAAGATATGTAACGTCTTAGACTCTTCTGTTTGCCGTCTGCCAAGATTTCCAATTCTGTCGATACATCTGCACGAGAAAACGACTCTTTAGAGAGCTGAGAAAGAGCCGTATAACAATACGTTACTTACTCCCATACTCGTCATACCATATTCATATTAGGAGGCTTCCATGAAACAACTGTACTTTGTTTTGATTCTCCTCGGTAC
Organism: Bacteroidota bacterium; assembly: GCA_036396395.1. Classification (GTDB taxonomy): domain Bacteria; phylum Bacteroidota; class Ignavibacteria; order UBA10030; family UBA10030; genus JAKEEG01. Next base: position 13,192 of record DASWKY010000147.1, read on the forward strand.
GATACTCCTTGTTGGGGGGTGTTCTGCGGGTGCAAAGACAGCGCAGGAGACGAAACCCGCAGGGGCACAGTCATCCGGTGCCTCAGGGATAAAAGCTATTAAAGAGGTCGTTAAGTCAAGCACACGGTACGATGGTCTGTTTACGCTGTTTCAAGATACGACTGACGGCAGTGTTCATATGCTGATCAAAAAGGATCAGATAGGTAAGCAGTATATTTATTTTAGTTTTACAACCAATGGTATTGTCAACGTC